>JBIKJX010000188.1:0-4473 GCA_044360785.1 Limnohabitans sp. | reverse complement strand
AGGCTGCTTCGTCCAATGAAGCGTCGTGCATGTTCATCAATTGCAAGACTTCGCCTTCTGCAATGACGTTGGTGGCATCGGCCAAGACTTGCATGATGCGCATGCTGCCGGGTTCCACCATCATTTGGAAAGCGCGTGAATACAAAAAATCACCCACCAACACACTGGCGGGGTTGCCAAAGTTCTCATTGGCGGTTGGACGACCGCGCCTGAGGGTTGATTCGTCCACCACATCGTCGTGCAACAAAGTGGCCGTGTGAATGAACTCAACAACGGCCGCCATGCTGAATTTGTGCGTGTCTTGGTAACCAAGTGCACCGCAAGTTAGCAACAAAATAACAGGGCGCAAACGCTTGCCACCTGCAGAAATGATGTACTGCGCCACTTGCCCCACCAAGGGCACGCCTGAACTGAGCCGGTTGGCAATGACCTCGTCCACTTGGGCCATGTCTTGCGCAACCAAAGCCAAAGCAGTGGCCTGGGAAGAGACGGCGGGTGAGGTGTTGGACGACAAAATGGCTTTTTTCTGAAGGGTTCAGGGCAGAAACCATCAAAAAACAGTGTTTTTGGGGGCGATTTCTGAATTTCGCCTGATTATAGAGAGCGAATATGTCGGTGTTCTTGGCGCACAAATCGTATTTGCGGGGGGCTTGGCAAGCCCTAAAAGTCCGTGCTAAAATCCGCGGTTCCTTAGGGTTCGTCCTAGGAAACTTCCATTCAAGATGCCTCAAAGCATCGAAGATATTTAAAAGGTCATTATGTACGCGGTCATAAAAACCGGTGGCAAACAGTATCGTGTTGCTGCTGGCGAAAAAATTAAAGTAGAACAGATTGCTGCGGACGTGGGCCAGGAAATCGTGATCGACCAGGTTCTGGCAGTCGGCAACGGCGCAGATCTTAAAGTTGGCACGCCCCTGGTGTCCGGCGCCACTGTTAAAGCCACGGTGTTGGCACACGGCAAGCACGACAAAGTGCACATCTTCAAGATGCGCCGTCGCAAGCACTATCAAAAACGTCAAGGTCACCGTCAGCAGTACACAGAACTGCAAATCGGTGCAATTGCAGGCTAAGGAGCTTAGGTCATGGCACAGAAAAAAGGCGGCGGCTCTACGCGAAACGGGCGCGATTCAAAGCCCAAAATGCTCGGTGTAAAAGCTTTCGGTGGTGAACTCATCAGCGCTGGCTCCATCATTGTTCGTCAACGTGGCACCAAGTTCCACGCTGGTACCAATGTTGGCATTGGCAAAGACCACACATTGTTCGCTTTGGTTGACGGCCACGTGTCGTTCGGCACAAAGGGTGCTCTGAACAAGCAAATGGTGAATGTGACTGCTGCTTAAACAGCGTCAGCCATTGCGCAAAGAGCCCCGCCCAGTCGGGGCTTTTTTGTTCCAGAGCGCCGCTTAAAAAAGATAAACTGGAAGACCTACCGGATCCATCATGAAATTTGTTGACGAAGCCTACATTGACATCGCCGCGGGCGATGGCGGGAACGGCTGCGTCTCGTTCCGGCATGAAAAATACAAAGAGTTTGGCGGCCCCAATGGCGGTGATGGTGGCCGAGGCGGTCACGTGTTTGCTGTAGCCGATCCCAATCTCAATACTTTGGTGGATTACCGTTACTCACGCCGTCACGAAGCCAAGCGCGGCCAGCACGGCATGGGCTCCGACATGTTCGGAGCCATGGGCGACGATGTCACTCTCAAAATGCCTGTGGGCACCATCATCACCGATGCCGAAACAGGCGAGGTTTTGTATGAGTTGCTCAAGCCGGGCGAAGTCCTCATGATTGCCAAAGGCGGTGATGGTGGCTTTGGCAATATGCGCTTCAAAAGCGCCATCAACCGCGCACCACGGCAAAAAACGCCTGGCTGGCCAGGTGAGAAAAAAGAACTCAAGCTCGAGTTGAAGGTCTTGGCCGATGTGGGCCTGCTGGGGATGCCCAATGCTGGCAAGTCCACACTCATTGCGGCCATTTCCAATGCCCGCCCCAAAATTGCCGATTACCCCTTTACCACCCTGCACCCCAATTTGGGTGTGGTACGCGTGGGTCCTGAGCAAAGCTTTGTCGTGGCCGATGTACCCGGTTTAATTGAAGGCGCTTCCGATGGCGCTGGTCTGGGACACTTGTTTTTGCGCCATTTGCAACGCACGCGCTTGCTATTGCACATCATCGATTTTGCGCCCTTTGACGAAGCGGTCGATCCAGTCGCACAGGCCAAAGCCATTGTGGCTGAGCTTAAAAAATACGACAAAGCTTTGTACGACAAGCCCCGTTGGTTGGTGCTCAACAAGTTAGACATGGTGCCCGCTGAAGAGCGCGAAGCTCGGGTCAAAGACTTCATCAAGCGCTTCAAATACAAAGGCCCTGTGTTTGAAATTTCAGCCCTCACACGTGAAGGTTGTGAACCTCTTATCAAAACTATTTTCCAGCACATCAAAGCGCAGCAGGTTCAAGAGCAAGAGCCGGTCTATGTTGATCCTCGCTTTGTAGAAGAGCCCCCCAATCTCTGATGCCTTCTTTGGCGTCTTCAAAGTACTCGTCATTCAGTTCACCATGAGTCAAGCTTTCACGTCCACAGTTCTGCGCGATGCGCGCCGCATCGTGGTCAAGGTGGGCTCTAGCTTGGTCACCAACGAAGGACGCGGTTTAGATGAGGCGGCCATTGGCGAGTGGTGCCGCCAAATGGCTTTGCTGGCGCAAGAAGGCCGCGAGGTCATCATGGTGTCCAGTGGCGCCATCGCCGAAGGCATGAAGCGTTTGGGTTGGGCTACACGCCCCCAAGAAATTCATGCACTTCAAGCGGCGGCGGCTGTGGGTCAAATGGGCTTGGCCCAAATGTACGAAACCAAATTGCGCGAAAACGGTTTGGGCAGTGCACAGGTTTTACTGACACACGCCGACTTGGCCGATCGTGAACGTTACTTAAACGCACGTTCAACCTTGCTCACTTTGTTGCAGCACAAAGTACTGCCAGTCATCAATGAGAACGACACGGTCGTCAACGACGAAATCAAGTTTGGCGACAATGACACACTCGGCGCCTTGGTGGCCAATTTGGTCGAGGCCGATGCGTTGGTCATCTTGACCGATCAAAAAGGTTTGTACACCGCCGATCCTCGTAAAAATCCCGCTGCAGAATTTGTGCACGAAGCTCGCGCCGGCGACCCTGCCTTAGAAGCCATGGCGGGTGGTGTTGGCTCTAGCATTGGCAGCGGCGGCATGATTACCAAAATTTTGGCGGCCAAACGCGCGGCTGGCTCAGGCGCATCCACTGTCATTGCTTGGGGCCGTGAGCCAGATGCGCTCATTCGTCTTTGTAATGGGGAGGCCATTGGCACCTTGTTGGTGGCTCAAACCCAAAAACAACAAGCCCGCAAACAATGGATGGCCGATCATTTGCAATTGCGCGGCGCCGTCACCGTCGACCCTGGCGCAGTTTCCAAATTGCAAGCCGAAGGCAAGAGCCTGTTGGCCATTGGCATGACCCAAGTTGAGGGCGACTTTTCCAGGGGCGATGTCATTGCCATTCGCGATGAGAATGGATTGGAAATTGCAAGGGGCTTGGCCAACTACGCCAGTGCCGAAGCACGCTTAATTTGCCGAAAACCATCGACCGAATTTGAAAGCCTGCTGGGCTACATGGCCGAGCCAGAATTTGTGCACCGCGACAACATGATTTTGACGCGCTAATTTGCGCAACACGCAACAAAAAAGAGGCGATATGCCTCTTTTTTATTTGCCTTCCGTGGGCGGTTTGTCGATGCCGTTTTGTGGGTCTGGGTCGAAACTCCCGCCGGGGGGTAACTCCATCCGTATTTGCGTTTGCATGAACCCAAATTGCATGGTCATGTTGACTTCAGTGCCTGGGTGTGAAGAAGCGTCGTTGTCGTTGTGACGCGGCCTTGGCGAACTTCTGTAGGTGCGGCTACGATTGTCAAAACGCGGTAAAAACCTTGACAACTCAGTCAAGGCCATTTCATAGACACCCCGTTTGAACTCAACCACCACATCGAGGGGGACCCAGAAATCATTCCAACGCCAAGCGTCAAACTCGGGGTGGCTGGTGGCACGCAAGTTGATGTTCCAGTCAGGCTCAACCAGCTGGAGTAAATACCAAATTTGTTTTTGGCCCTTGTAATGGCCCCTGGCGTCTCGTCTGATGAAACGATCAGGCACTTCATAGCGCAACCAATCTCGGGTACGGGCCACGATGCGCACATGCTCCGGTAGGAGCCCCACTTCTTCGTGCAGTTCTCGGTACATGGCCTGTTCAGGGCTTTCGCCTCGATCAATGCCGCCTTGCGGAAACTGCCAACTGTGAGTTCGGATGCGCTTGCCCCAGAACACCTGATTTTTCTGGTTGAGCAGAATGATGCCGACGTTAGGCCGAAAGCCTTCGCGGTCAAGCATAATCAAACCCCAAATTTTTAAACTGTGTCCATTATGCACGGACAGATCTGTGCAACATT
>JBIKJX010000187.1:0-4485 GCA_044360785.1 Limnohabitans sp. | reverse complement strand
TCTATGAATTGAACGAAGGTCAACACCATGACCACATGGTCTGCTTAGACTGCGGCAAAGTCGAAGAGTTCTACGATGCAGAAATTGAAAAGCGTCAACATGATGTGGCATTGGCCAAAGGTTTTGTCATTGCCGACCATGCCTTGAGTTTGTATGCCCATTGCACACGCAATCCCTGCCCTCACCGAAACGCCCCTTGAACCAGGCTGATTGAGTCTGGCTGTGAAAGTCAGTCAGACCCTGCAAATTTAGCCATCGCCCATGGCCAAACGCTGGCGTAGCATAAAGTCTTGATAAGTATCAATGCCGCGCATTTGTAAGATGGTATTGCGCACAGCGGCCTCCACCAGCACCGCAATGTTGCGACCCGCTACCACCTGAATCACCACCTTGAGAACTGGAATGCCCAGCACATCTTGCATCAGAGGCTCACTGGGAATTCGCTCGTAATCGCGCTCAAAATTTTCGCGGCGAACCAAATGCACAATGAGTTTCAGGCGCATTTTGCGGCGCACAGCGGTCTCACCAAAGATGGCCCGAATGTCGAGCAGACCAATGCCGCGCACCTCTAGCAGGTTTTGCAACAACTCTGGACAGCGCGCCTCAATGGTGGTTTGATTGATGCGAAACAAATCGACCGCATCGTCCGCTACCAAGCCGTTGCCCCGCGAAATTAGCTCGAGGCCCAACTCGCTTTTGCCAAGGCCCGACTCGCCCGTAATGAGAACACCCAAGCCCAAAATGTCCATGAAAACACCGTGCATGCTGGTGCGATCGGCAAAGTGCTTTGACAAGTAGGCTCGCAGCACATCGATCACGAAGGCCGAGGATTCTGGCGTGGCAAACATCGGAATTTGTGCGCGCTCACACACGCGCAGCAAGGCCTCAGGTGCCGTTTGACCATCCGCCAAAACGAGCACTGGCGGCTCCAAAGTCACGATGCGCGAGACGCGGCGAATACAGTCTTCCTCGCTACCGCGACTTAAATAAGCGACTTCACGTTCGCCCAAGATTTGCACACGGTAGGGATGGATGTAGTTCAAATAGCCCACCAAATCCGCACCCGATCGGGCGGCGCGGACGGCCACTTCATCAAAGCGACGTTCTGAGGCGCCTAGGCCTGCAATCCACTGCCACTTGAGTTTGCCCCGGTGATCTTCAAACAGTGCATCGGCACTGACGGCGGTAGGCTTCATCGCAACCTCGGTTTGTTGATAGGCTATTGCAGGGTGTCAGTTGGCGGGCGCCCAATGGGCAATGAGCGCATGCAGGCTTTGGACTGAAGGACTGACCAACATGCCGTCCCTGACAGAGGCATTGCTCAACAGCTCCGCAATTTCAGACAGAATTTCCAAGTGTTTTTGAGTGGCCGCTTCGGGCACCAGCAAAAAAATCAAAATTTTGACGGGTTGCTCGTCGGGTGCATCAAAGCCGATGCTTTGCGCCAGCTGAAAAACGGCGGCCATGGGCGACTTGAGCCCCTTGATGCGGCCATGGGGGATGGCCACGCCATGACCCAAACCCGTTGAGCCCAAACGTTCTCGGGCAAACAAGCTGTCCGTGACCAAGGCCCTAGACAGGCCGTGCAAATTTTCAAACAACAAGCCCGCCTCTTCAAAAGCGCGCTTTTTGCTGGTGGCATCAACGCCAACCAGAACTTGTTCAACGGGAAGGATGTTTGCAAGTCTGTTCATATCGAGGGCGGATTATGCACCCATGTTAGGGCGAACCCGCATAAAAAAACCGCACCCTTGGGTGCGGCTGTCTTGTTTTGCACACAAAAGAATGCTTTACGTCACATCATTCGCTTGGGTGACGTGTGGTGATGGTCTGTAATGCGGTTTTTGTGTCGCACCACTTGGCGGTCCAGTTTATCGACCAAGTCGTCTACGGCGGCATAGAGATCTTCGTGGGCACTTTCAGCAAACAAATCGTTGCCCTTCACATGAATATTGCACTCCGCACGTTGGCGTTTTTCCTTCTCTTTTTGCTTCTCAACCGTGAGCAAAACTTTCACATCCACCACCTGATCGAAATGTCGTGTGATTCGGTCTAGCTTGCCTGTGACGTAACTTCTGAGCGCGGGCGTGACCTCGAGGTGGTGACCACTGATTGTCAAATTCATAAAAAGCCTCCTGATGTACTCTCGGTTAAACAACCACCCCTCTGTTGTGTTGGGGGATGGGTTGAATCCACTATGCGCCTTGGGTTAGCTAAAAGCAAGCCAGGGGGCATAAACCCTCCGAAACAATCAAGTAGTCCGCGGTTGAAGGGAAAAAGCTGATAAATTCCCATCTTGAAGGGGTTTAGGGCGAATGTGCCGCCCCATGAAGCCTGAGCCTTGAGGCCATGACAAAGCTCATCAAACTGGCACCGCTACCCATCAGCGCAGCCATCCAATAGTGGGTCAGGTTGCCTGCACCGTCGCTGCCCAATATTTGTCCCCCTACAAAAGCCGCCAAGCCCATCGAGAGTGATTGAACCGATGAGTTCAGGGTCATGAAACTGCCACGCCTGCGCGGATCGGCCGCAGCACCAATCAGCGCCATGCCAGGAATCATGCGACTGCTCATGATGACAAACAAGATCGAAGAGATGACCAAGATGGCCCATTGCGGCAACCCCGCAGACAAGGTCATGGCCAACAAGGGCAAGGGCATGAGCAAAGCAAGGCGACGAAATGCGTGCGCCTTGCCCGCACGGTCTGACCACAAGCCAATGAAGCGTGCAGATATCAAGGTGCTGATGCCCCCAAATAAATAGACATAAGGTATTTCTTCAGTTTTAAAACCTGCATTGGCTTGCAAGTAAAGGGCGATGTAAGGCACCACCGCGAAGCCTGCAAAGACCATGCTGGTTGACATGGCAAACGCCTTGAGGTGATTGGGGTCGACCAACACCAATCGCAAATTGGCCAAAAGACTCATGCGGGCGTCGCTGGCAGATTGCACGTGCAAATGACCCTTCAGGCTTGGCAAAGTATTGAGTGCCACCATGACCAACAAACTCACCATGCAGGCAATGGCCAGAAAGGGTGCATGCCAATTGAAATGTGCCACCAAAAAGAGCGCCAGTGGCACACCGGCCACCGTGGCCACAGAAAATGAGGTCATGACCACACTCATGGCCCGGCCGCGTCTGTCAAATGGAATGACCTCGGCCACGATGGTCTGTGAAATGGCCATCAACACACCGCCAAAAAATCCAGAGGCGACACGGGCCAAAATTAACCACCCATAAGAGGGCGCCAAACTACAGGCCAAGGCCGCTGCGCCAAACAAGGGGTACAAGGTCAGCATCATGCGCTTACGGCCAAAGCGATCGATGTAGGTGGACGCCAACAGGCCCGAGAGCCCTGCGGAGAAGGTGTAGGCCGAGACCAAAAATCCAAACTCGCCCGCCGAAATTCCAAAAAGCTCGGTGAGTTGAGGACCCAGCGGCATCATGATCATGAAATCAAGCACGCTGGTGAATTGAATGCCTGCCAAAGTGAACAAAAGCCAGCGTTCGCGCTTTGGCGACAAATGTGTGGTCATAAAAGGTTTTCCTGAACCTCCGACTCTATCATTGGCATATGCACATCGATGCAAACACGCCACCCGTCTCATTCACCGGATTGTCACGCTGCAGTGCCGATTAAGTGCCATAATTCGACCCATCATTATTTTGGAGTTTGCTCCGTGGAAAGTCACCCTAGTTGGTAGCTTTCGAATGAGTTGGTCTCTTGGCTGCACACCGCGCTGCAGCTCTCCAGTCGTTCGAAAGCTGCTTGCCCTCACTGCCGCCTTATCGAACACTTGGCCCCCCGAATTTTTGGGGCTGAAGGAGATCTGCCATGCTCAACATTTTTACACTGGCCAACGGCCGACTCGTCCAAGAAGAAATTGAGTCTTTGGAAGAGCTGTCCAAGTTCCAACCTATTTGGGTGGACCTTGAATCGCCCACCTTAGATGAAAAACGCTGGATCAAACAATACTACGGCCTGTCCATTCCCGAAGATGCGATGGACGAGGACATTGAGGAATCTGCACGGTTTTACGAAGAGGACAACGGCGAGTTGCACATTCGTTCTGACTTTTTGATTGCCGATGAAGACGAGCCTCGGACCGTCCGTTGTGCCTTCATTTTGAACCAACACAATGCCGACCTGCGCAGCCGCGGCGTGCTGTTTTCAATTCACGACGAAGACGTCCCCGTGTTTCGCTTGTTGCGTTTGCGCGCACGCCGTGCACCTGGTTTGCTAGAAGATGCCAAAGAAGTTTTGCTGAAACTGTTTGACGCAGACGCAGAATACTCAGCCGACACCTTGGAAAACATTTACGACAAGTTGGAAATTGCTGGCAAGTTGGTTCTGTCGGGCGATGTCACCGACGCCATGGCCGGTGAAGTGCTAGGTGCCATTGCGCGCCAAGAAGATTTGAATGGCCGCATTCGCCGCAACGTCATGGACACACGCCGCGCTGTGAGCTTCATGATGCGAAGCAA
>JBIKJX010000186.1:0-4492 GCA_044360785.1 Limnohabitans sp. | reverse complement strand
AAAAACTTCGCGCTGCTTACCAAATCCGTAACAAACAAAGCCGCACACAAGCTTGCCGCGAAACTTATGCGGCCACCATGGAAGGCCTCAAGGCCGAAGGTGTCGAATTCGACAGCGTCAAGGTTGAAGGCATGTTGTTTGACATCGAAGCCAACATTGTTCGCAGTCAAATTTTGGCGGGTGAGCCCCGTATTGATGGCCGCGATACACGCACCGTTCGTCCTATCGAAATTCGCAACTCTGTATTGCCACGCACACACGGTTCTACCTTGTTCACACGCGGCGAAACACAAGCGTTGGTCATTGCCACTTTGGGTACAGAGCGTGATGCGCAGCGCATTGACGCTTTGGCGGGTGAGTACGAAGACCGTTTCATGCTGCACTACAACATGCCTCCCTTTGCCACTGGCGAAGTGGGTCGCATGGGCTCTACCAAACGTCGCGAAATTGGTCACGGCCGTTTGGCCAAGCGTGCTTTGGCCGCTGTGTTGCCCACCAAAGAAGAGTTCCCCTACACCATGCGTGTGGTCTCTGAAATTACAGAGTCCAATGGTTCCTCTTCCATGGCCTCCGTGTGCGGTGGTTGCTTGTCCTTGATGGACGCTGGCGTTCCGATGAAAGCGCATGTGGCTGGTATTGCCATGGGCTTGATCAAAGATGCCAACCGCTTTGCCGTGTTGACCGACATCTTGGGTGACGAAGATCATTTGGGCGACATGGACTTTAAAGTGGCTGGAACCACCAACGGTGTGACGGCTCTGCAGATGGACATCAAAATCCAAGGCATTACCAAGGAAATCATGCAGGTTGCATTGGCTCAAGCCAAAGAAGCCCGGATGCACATCTTGGGCAAAATGCAAGATGCCATGAGCGAAGCCAAAACCGAAGTTTCTAACTTCGCACCCAAGCTCTTCACGATGAAGATCAATCCAGAAAAAATTCGCGATGTGATCGGTAAGGGCGGTGCCACCATCCGTGCGTTGACCGAAGAAACTGGCACACAAATCAACATCAGCGAAGACGGCACCATCACCATTGCCGCCACTGACGGTGCCAAGGCCGATGAAGCCAAGCGCCGCATCGAGCAGATCACTGCCGAAGTTGAAATTGGAAAAGTTTACGAAGGCCCCGTCACCAAGATTTTGGACTTCGGTGCTTTGATCAATTTGCTGCCTGGCAAAGATGGTTTGTTGCACATCAGCCAAATTGCACACGAGCGCGTTGAAAAAGTGTCTGACTATTTGCAAGAAGGTCAGATCGTCAAAGTCAAGGTGCTTGAAACCGACGAAAAAGGCCGCGTCAAGTTGTCCATGAAGGCGCTGATTGAGCGTCCTGCGGCACCTTCCCAGTCAGAGTAATTGCTGCTCTGTATTGAAGAGAATTGACCATGAAGAAAAAGCTCATTGCTGGTAACTGGAAGATGAATGGCAGCCTGGCTGCCAATGAAACTCTGTTGCGAGCCGTGCTTGACGGTAGCAAAGGTATGAATTGCCAAGCTGCCGTGTGTGTGCCTGCGGCCTATTTGGCACAAGTACAAGCCATTCTTGCGGGTCAATCTCTTGTGGCGCTGGGTTCGCAAGACGTGTCAGCCCAAGAGGTGGGTGCCTTCACTGGTGAAATCTCTGCTGGCATGTTGAAGGATTTTGCGGTGCGCTATGCCATCGTCGGTCACTCCGAAAGACGCCAATACCATGCGGAAACTGATGCCACCGTGGCCCTCAAAGCGCAGCGCGCTTTGTCGGCTGGCATCACGCCCATCGTGTGTGTTGGCGAAACATTGGCGGACCGTGAAGCTGGCAAAACTGTCGAAGTGGTGAAGCGTCAATTGGCTGCTGTCATTCATGCCAACGGACATTGCATCAGCGAAATTGTGCTTGCCTATGAGCCTGTTTGGGCCATTGGTACAGGCCGAACAGCTTCGCCAGATCAGGCGCAAGAAGTTCATGCTGTTTTGCGTGCACAACTCAAAGCGGCCACGTCGCATTTCGATCGTATTTCTATTTTGTATGGCGGCAGCATGAATGCCGCGAATGCCGCACAGTTGCTAGCACAACCCGACATTGATGGTGGCTTGATTGGCGGAGCCGCCCTCAAGGCACCCGACTTTTTGGCCATCATGGCCGCTGGTTCTGTCGCCGCTTAATTCGGCAGAACTTTAGACTCAAGATATTGAACAGGAGCGAAAAATGAGCACAATGATCTCTGTAATTTTGGCTGTACAAATGTTGTCAGCCTTGGTGATGATTGGTTTAATTTTGGTGCAGCAAGGCAAGGGCGCAGACATGGGCGCTGCTTTTGGCAGTGGAAACTCTGGCAGCTTATTTGGTGCAACTGGCGGTGCTAACTTTTTGTCACGCACGACCGCTGTCTTGGCCGCTGTATTTTTTGTCACGACCTTGATGTTGGCTTACTTTGGTAATCTTCGCCCAGCCTCTTCTGGCAGCGTGTTAGAAGGCGCCGCAGTCACCGCACCAGCACCCGTTGACAACAGCGCAGCGTCTCAAATTCCTGGCAACACGCCCGCAGCGCCTGCAAGTTCTAAGTAAGTAATTGAGTCTTTTGTCATATCTGGCGACGACTCACAAATTTCGATGTTTACCTCTAGGATTTGGACGGTTTGAGGGTAAACTACGCGTTGTTCTGAGAGCCAAAACTCATGCTTGAGTGCCTCACGCCATCAGAACAAATAACCGCCGTCGTGGTGAAATTGGTAGACACGCTATCTTGAGGGGGTAGTGGCGAAAGCTGTGCGAGTTCGAGTCTCGCCGACGGCACCAACACATCGAAACGCTGAGTGAAATCACTCAGCGTTTCAACAGTGATTAGAAGTCCATGATCAACCTCGACCAATACCTTCCTATCTTGTTGTTTATCTTGGTAGGCGTTGCCATCGGCATCATCCCTCAGGTCTTGGGCTACATCCTCGGACCCAATCGCCCAGACGCGGCAAAAAACTCCCCTTACGAATGCGGCTTCGAAGCCTTCGAAGATGCGCGCATGAAGTTTGACGTTCGCTACTACCTAGTGGCAATTCTGTTCATTTTGTTTGACCTCGAGATCGCTTTCCTTTTTCCATGGGCTGTTGCGCTCAAGGAAGTCGGGATGGCAGGGTTTATCGGTGTGCTTATTTTTCTGGCCATTCTGGTTGTGGGCTTTGTCTACGAATGGAAAAAAGGCGCTCTTGATTGGGAATGATTTCCCTTTCAGATATTTGAATGTGTGCTTCAACAAGGATGTGAACAATGATTGAAGGCGTAATGAAAGAAGGCTTCATCACCACAAGTTACGACTCTGTGGTGAACTGGGCCAAAACGGGCTCTCTGTGGCCCATGACTTTCGGTTTGGCTTGCTGTGCTGTCGAAATGATGCATGCCGCCACGGCACGATATGACTTGGCTCGATTTGGCGCTGAGGTCTTTCGTGCCAGCCCGCGCCAAAGTGACCTCATGATTGTGGCCGGCACCTTGACCAACAAAATGGCACCTGCATTGCGCAAGGTTTACGACCAAATGTCTGAGCCACGTTGGGTGATTTCAATGGGCTCTTGTGCCAATGGTGGTGGTTACTACCACTACAGCTATTCAGTGGTTCGCGGCTGTGACCGCGTTGTGCCGGTCGATGTGTATGTGCCCGGTTGCCCACCCACAGCCGAAGCGCTCATTTACGGCATCATTCAGTTGCAGCAGAAAATTCGCCGCACCAATACCATCGCACGGGTTTGAAAAAAATGACTTTTTCAATTCACCCCGAACAACTCAAGCAAAACCTTCAAGAGGTTTTGGGCGATCAAGTCACCAAAATAGATCTTGCTTTAGGCGAAGTGACTGTCACTGTTTCAGCAGCCAAGTACTTCAGTGTCATGCAAACTTTGCGCGATGCGCCGGCCTGCAAATTTGAACAACTGATGGACCTGTGTGGCGTTGACTACTCCACTTATGCCGACAAGGGCACAGAAGGTCCACGTTTTGGCGTGGTGGTTCATTTGCTGTCTCTCAGCCTCAATCAGCGTGTGCGTGTCATGGTGCTTTGCCCTGACGACGATTTGCCACTGGTCGAATCGGTCAATGTCTTGTGGAACTCTGCCAATTGGTACGAGCGCGAAGCCTTCGATTTGTATGGCATTGTGTTTGAAGGCCACCAAGATCTCCGCAGAATTTTGACGGACTACGGCTTCATTGGTCACCCCTTCCGCAAAGACTTCCCAGTCTCTGGTCATGTCGAAATGCGATATGACGCAGAGCGTGCGCGCGTCATTTACGAGCCTGTGTCCATTGAGCCCCGCGAAATTACACCTCGGATCATCCGCGAAGATAAATACGGAGGTCTGCACTGAGCGCTTAAACGCTTGTGTCAATCAACATGGCAGAAATTAAAAACTACACCCTGAACTTTGGACCGCAGCACCCTGCGGCCCACGGCGTACTTCGACTGGTGCTGGAGCTTGACGGTGAGGTCGTGCAACGCGCCGATCCGCACATTGGTCTTTTGCACC
>JBIKJX010000185.1:0-4496 GCA_044360785.1 Limnohabitans sp. | reverse complement strand
CAAAGGAAGGGTTCTCAGTGGTTGCACCAATAAAGGTAAACAAACCGCTCTCCACATGCGGTAAGAAAGCATCCTGTTGGCTTTTGTTAAATCTGTGCACCTCATCGACAAAGACAATGGTGCGTTTCGGTTGCAGGCCTTGTAAAGCTGCCTGCGCTTTTTCTACCGCCTCTCGAATGTCTTTGACACCCCCCAGCACCGCACTGATGCTGATGAACTGGGCATCAAAGGCATCGGCCATCAATCTGGCAATGGTGGTTTTGCCCACACCCGGAGGACCCCACAAAATACAACTGTGCGGCTGGCCCGACTCAAAAGCCAAACGCAGGGCCAAGCCCTCACCCAACAAATGCTGCTGACCAATGACCTCGCCCAAATTTCGCGGGCGTAATTTTTCGGCCAAGGGTTGGTGCAAAGAAGATTGCCGCTGTAGACCTGATGCGTCTTGGCTTGTCATGGCCTGATCACCTGTGCACCAGCAGGCGGTTTGAACTGAAAAGTGTCAGGCGTCAATTTGACATTGACTTCAAAACTTTGAAAGTTCAGGCGGGAGATTTGACCCAAACCATCGACAATTTCCAAAGCAGACAACACAGGAATGGCTTGACCTTGAACTCTCAAGCCAACACGGATGGCTTGCACAGCCCCTTCCGATTGTTTGGGTATGGCCTTGACCCACTGCATGCCCTCTGAATCAGCTTCCGCCGTCAAATTGAACTCGGCTTGAAGAATTTTTAAATCGCCTGTGGATGCAATAAAAGCTGCTGGCGTTTGTCCCATTGCTTGGCTTTGTTTTCTAACGGTCACCTGGTTGAGGTCAGCGTCATAGAGCCAGAGAAATTGCCCGTCAGAGACCATGGTCTGAACAAACGGTTTTTGATAAGCAAACCGAAATTGCTGAGGCCTTTGAAATTCAAATGAACCCGACGAAGTTTTCTTGCGCGGTGCTTGCTCTGCTTTCGCAGGCGAAGTCACAATTTGGGTAAATTGCGCACGCCCACTTTGTGTTTGTTTGAGGAACTGACTCAAGCTGTTCATCGCATCGGCGTTTGGCGCCTGGGCCAGGGTAACGCTGCAAAAAAGCAACGCAAAAAGACACGCCATGAGTCCCCGGAAAAAGCTTGTCATTTGCATCGACTCCAATTCAGTGATTGTGTTATTCGGTGCGCGCAGGCACCAGAATTTCACGTTGTCCACTGCTGCTCATCGAACTGACCAAGCCCGCTTTTTCCATTTCTTCAACCAGGCGTGCGGCACGGTTGTAACCAATTTTGAGATGACGCTGAACCAATGAAATACTGGCCTTGCGGTTCTTCAGAACCACTTCGACCGCTTGGTCGTACATGGGGTCTTTTTCAACATCACTCGCATCACCGTAACCCGTGTCTTCACCATCGGTGGTGCCACCTTCAAGCACACCCTCGATGTAATCAGGTTCACCTTGTGACTTCAAATAACTGACCACACGGTGCACTTCTTCGTCACTGACAAATGCGCCGTGAACTCGAATTGGGAAGCCTGTACCGGACGGCATGTAGAGCATGTCGCCCATGCCGAGCAATGCTTCAGCGCCCATTTGATCCAAAATAGTTCGACTGTCAATTTTGCTAGAGACTTGGAAAGCGATGCGCGTTGGAATGTTGGCTTTGATCAAGCCGGTAATGACATCGACACTGGGACGCTGCGTGGCCAAAATGAGGTGGATGCCAGCGGCGCGCGCTTTTTGCGCCAAGCGTGCAATGAGCTCCTCAATCTTCTTGCCCACCACCATCATCAAGTCGGCCAACTCATCGATCACCACCACGATATGGGGCAGACGCTTGAGGGGTTCAGGATCGTCAGGCGTGAGGCTAAACGGATTCAAAATGAATTCTTCACGCTCGGTGGCCTCATCAATTTTGGCGTTGTACCCCCCCAAATTTCGAACACCCATTTTGCTCATCAACTTGTAGCGGCGTTCCATTTCACCCACACACCAATTGAGGCCGTGTGCGGCTTGCCGCATGTCTGTTACCACTGGCGCCAGCAAATGTGGAATGCCTTCGTAGACTGACATTTCCAACATCTTAGGATCGATCATGAGCAAGCGAACATCACGCGCTTCGGCTTTGTACAGCAGCGACAAAATCATGGCATTGATACCAACAGATTTACCAGAACCCGTGGTACCTGCCACCAACACGTGCGGCATCTTGGCCAAATCGGCAACCACAGGGTTGCCCACAATGTCTTTACCCAAACCCATGGTGAGCATGGACTTGGCTTCGTTGTAAACCTGCGAACCTAAAATTTCGCTCAGCTTGATGGATTGCCGTTTGGCATTGGGCAACTCCAAAGCCATGTAGTTTTTGCCTGGTATGGTTTCAACCACGCGAATGGAAATCAAGCTGAGTGAACGCGCCAAGTCTTTGGCTAAGTTGACCACTTGCGAGCCCTTGACACCGGTTGCGGGTTCAATTTCGTAACGCGTAATGACAGGACCTGGCGCCGCAGCGACCACGCGAACTTCAACGCCAAAATCTTTCAGGCGTTTTTCAATCATGCGACTGGTCATCTCCAGTGTTTCTGGTGATACACCTTCTTGTCGCAGCGTGAGGCTATCGAGCAAATCCACTTGCGGCAATTTGCTGTCGGGCAATTCAGAGAACAAGGGCTTTTGGCGTTCTTTGACCACCCGTTCGCTGCGCGGCACATCGGTCACAGGCGCCTCAATGACCATGGGGGCCACAGGTTCTGCAAAAACGGGCGCGGCCACACCCGCCGCAGCGAACAGCGGCTTCTCTTCAAACTCATCCCCAAAGGGATGCAGTTGGGGTTCAACAGGCGCGTTAGATTGAAGCTGCTCGCGCTCGCGCAAAGCTTGCTGGCCCATGGCCAAGTCTTCTTCCATTTCGCGTTTCTCTTGGCGCGATTGCATCAATGAATCAATTTTGGCGCCGAGATTTTCGCAAACTTGACCCCATGAAAATCTAAACGCCCACGACATGCCCAAGGCCAGGCACACAATTTCAAACAATGCAGCACCGTTGGCACCCAGCCATTTGGCAGTAAAGTGCCCCACCATTAAGCCTAGTGCACCGCCACTGGTACCCGGCATGATGGCGTCCCAGCGCGCCAAGCGCCCCCATTCAACAGCGCAACTGGCGGACATCAATACAAAAAGACCCAGCCAAAAAATGAGCCGTGTCTGCCAATTTGATTCTTCGCGAAGTTTAGGACTGGCCGCAGCATCAGAGCCTCTTAACCAGTAAGCCCAGGCCTTGAGCCATGCACGCCCCAAAACGGCCACCAACCACCACGCGGAATAACCAAAGCAAAAATACATGCCATCTGCCACCCAGGCGCCTGCTGTCCCCATCCAATTGACCAAGGGCCCGCCCAAACCTGAGCCGGACCATGAGGGGTCTTTGGGGCTGTAACTGAACATGGCCAAAGCCAAGGCCAGCCAGCTGACAGCGCCTACCAATAAAATAATTTCTTGGGTGAAACGCAGCAATCCCACGCCTTCCGACATTTCGTTTTGCACATCGGATTCAGGCGTGCCGTTAGCGTTGTTGAGGGTGCGAAGAGAATAGGTCATGATCTAACCCTCAAGCTTACCCGATTGACCCCCCCAAACACGTGTTTCACAAGCTTCTTACAATGGCGTTTTAGCGTTTTCCCGAATTCCATCAGATTGCCCTCATGTCCAACACACTTCCCACCCAACACGCCAAAGTCTTAATTCTGGGTTCTGGCCCTGCTGGCTACACAGCAGCTGTCTATGCGGCCCGTGCCAACCTCAAGCCCTTGCTCATCACTGGCATAGCGCAAGGCGGCCAACTCATGACCACCACGGAGGTGGACAATTGGCCAGCGGACGTGCATGGCGTGCAAGGCCCCGATCTCATGCAACGCTTTTTGGAGCATGCGGAGCGATTCAACACCCAAGTGGTGTTTGACCACATCAACAAGGTCGATTTCAGCAAACGCCCTTTCACCTTGACGGGCGACAGCGGCGTCTACACCTGCGATTCCCTGATCATTGCCACTGGCGCATCGGCCAAGTACTTAGGCCTTGAGTCAGAAACAGCTTTCATGGGCCGCGGTGTTTCAGGTTGCGCAACCTGTGATGGCTTTTTCTATCGCGAGCAAGTGTGTTGCGTCGTGGGTGGCGGCAATACCGCCGTGGAAGAAGCGCTTTACCTCTCCAACATTGCCAGCAAGGTTTACCTCATTCACCGCCGTGACAAATTCAAGGCTGAGCCTATCTTGGTCGACAAACTGATGGACAAAGTGGCAGCTGGAAAAATTGTCTTGCAAACATTCCAAACACTGGAAGAAGTGCTGGGGGACAACACTGGCGTCACGGGCGTGCGCTTGAAATCCACCAAAGACGGCTCCTTGCAAGATTTGGAACTCAAAGGCTGCTTTATTGCCATTGGCCACGCGCCCAACACTGAAATTTTCCAGGGCCACCTGACCTTGGACAATGGCTATATCGTGACCCAAAGCGG
>JBIKJX010000184.1:0-4504 GCA_044360785.1 Limnohabitans sp. | reverse complement strand
ATACAAAACACACAACCGACCGCACAACCCACTTGTGACGATACGCAAACGCCATCACGTGGCAGACCAACCGTTTCAACAGTTTGTCCATCGTTCAAGGACAGCAGCCACCGAACAGAGCCATCTTGCGCAGGGTGCGCAGATTGCAATTGAAGCAAACTGGCCAATGATTGCGAAATTTCTGGCAAAGCTTGTCGCAATGCCGTTGGCATAAAGCTTTCCAGCGGTCTGCGGCCGCTGTCTTGTGGCTTAGCCTGCGCCCACAGCCTCAAGATGCGTTGCTCGTGCAAGGGCTGTGCACCCAAACGCCTCAAGTGTTCACGGATGTGACTGATGTTGCTGAAAGACAGTTCGGTCATGGCATGCGTGCAATGTGTCCGCGCATGTCAATCAAACATCGAGCAAATCGAGCAACTGTGCGGGGGTCTCAATTTGGGCATGCGCATGCCAACTTTTAACGTCCGATTTCGCGCCCAAATAACCATAGGTGGCAGCGACTGTTTTCATTTGAGCGGCATGACCTGCCACGATGTCACGTTCATCGTCGCCCACGTACACACATGCAGCAGGGTCAATCCCCAAACGCTTGGCAGCTTCTAGCAAGGGCGCTGGGTGCGGTTTGGCATGGGGCGTGGTATCGCCACTGATCACAACCGCTGCGCTGGCAAAAAGCGGCATGGCCTGAGTGAGTGGCTCTGTGAATCTTTTGGACTTGTTGGTGACAACGCCCCAAGGCATTTTCAATTGCACCAAGCGGTCGATGAGTTGCGCAACACCATCGAAAGCAAAAGTACGCTCTGTCATGCACGATTCGTAATTGACAAAAAACTCTTCTTTGAGTTGCTCATAATCTGGATGCTCGGGTGTCCAGCCAAAAGCCAAACCAATCATGCCCCTCGCACCGGCACCCGCCATGGGCCTGTAATGCGCAAGAGGAAGAGATGTCATCCCTCTTGCAACGCGCATCTTGTCGACGGCAGCGCCCAAATCGGGCGCGCTGTCGATCAGCGTGCCGTCTAAGTCAAATAAAACCGCCTGAACGTTCTCAAATTTCATCTTCAAAACCCAAGAAGTATCAGTTGGTCAATGGCTTTTGCGTGGCCATCAAGTAATTCACGTCCGTGTCAGTACCCAAGGCGTAGTGGCGTGTGAAAGGGTTGTAAGTCATGCCCTTCATCTGCTTCACATCCAGGCCATGGATGCGTGCCCAGTCAGCCAATTCGCTGGGTTTGATGAGGCGCGCATATTCGTGTGTCCCTTTGGGCAACAAATTCAAAATGTATTCAGCGCCTACGATGGCAAACAAGAAAGATTTGGGATTGCGATTCAAGGTTGAAAAGAAAACCCATCCACCCGGCTTGACCAAGGTTGAACACGCTTTGACCACGGAAGCCGGATCGGGCACATGCTCCAGCATTTCCATACAGGTCACAACATCGTATTGACCAGCTTGCTCTTGGGCTAGGTCTTCGGCGCTGATTTCTCGGTATTGCACCCCTTGCGTACCAGCTTCTAGCGCATGCAACTGGGCTACTTTGAGGGATTTGACAGCCAAGTCGGCACCCAATACCTCCGCACCTTGCCGTGCCATGGCATCGGACAAAATGCCACCGCCACAGCCAATGTCGACCACCTTTTTGCCCGCGAGTGGCGCCAATGTCTGAATCCATGCCAATCTCAAAGGATTGATTTGGTGCAAGGGCTTGAATTCGCTTTCGGTGTCCCACCAACGATGGGCCAGCTCCGAAAACTTGGCCAATTCAGCGGGATCGACATTGGACGATGAAAACTGCGAGGAATTTGAATGTGTGCTCATAGACGAGATTGTCTCCGAAAGTAAAAAAGCCTCCCGTGGGAGGCTTTTAGCAATCGACTTCAGTTGAATCAATCAACTGACGTACTGATTATCTGTTGGGGCGTGTACCCACAACTTCGATTTCAACGCGGCGGTTCTTAGAACGGCCAGAGTCTGTTTTGTTGTCAGCAACGGGTTGCTTCTCGCCCTTGCCTTCTGTGTAAACGCGGTTTTTCTCGATGCCTTTGGACACCAAGTAAGCCTTCACAGCGTCAGCGCGCTTGACAGACAACTTCTGGTTGTATGCGTCATTGCCCACTGAGTCGGTGTGACCCACTGCAATGATGACTTCCAAGCTAATGGCTTTTACTTTGCCAGCCAAATCGTCGAGCTTGGCTTTGCCGTCAGCTTTCAATACAGACTTGTCAAAGTCAAAGAATGTGTCGGCAGCGTAAGTCACTTTGGTTGCTGCAGCTGGAGCTGGAGCGGGTGCTGGAGCTGGTTTGGGAGCGGGTGCTGGAGCTGGTGCAGCAGCTCTTGGAGCTGGAGCTGGAGCGGGAGCGGGAGCAGGCGCAGCCTTAGGAGGAACAATGGCACCATCGCAACCAGCAGCAGCTGTTGCAGGTGTCCAGCTAGCACCACGCCAGCAGAGTTCAGCGCCGCTGTTTTTCCAGACTTCGCCGGTGCCACTGCGCCAGTTGTCGACAGTTTGAGCACCTGCGGCTGTTGCCAAGGCAGCTGAAGCCAACACCATTGCCACTTTGTTCAATTTTTTCATGGTTCTCCTCATGGGGAATAAAAGCGCAGACATTCTGCGAAAAAAGATACGAAATGAATGACCATCACTCATTGCGTTGAAATCATTGTGCCATAGACGAGGCCGAAATCACCAAATTGGTGAAAACCCCCTGATCAGCGGGTTTTCAAAGAGAGCCATGTGTTGCAAATCAACGACACTCTTTAGACCTAAAATGTCAGTCTTTCACCCAGTGCGCCTGACCTCTCATGACCCAGTTTGCTAAAGAAACCCTTCCCATCAGTCTAGAAGAGGAAATGCGCCGCAGCTACCTCGACTACGCCATGAGCGTGATTGTGGGACGCGCCCTGCCCGACGCCCGAGACGGCCTGAAGCCTGTGCACCGTCGTGTGTTGTTCGCCATGCACGAATTGAACAACGACTGGAATCGCGCTTACAAAAAATCTGCGCGTATTGTGGGTGACGTCATTGGTAAGTACCACCCGCACGGTGACCAATCGGTTTATGACACCATCGTTCGCATGGCGCAAGATTTCTCGATGCGCCACATGTTGGTAGACGGTCAAGGCAACTTTGGTTCTGTGGACGGCGACAACGCAGCCGCCATGCGATACACCGAAATTCGCTTGGCCAAAATTGCCCACGAAATGTTGGCCGACATCGACAAAGAAACCGTCGACTTTGGTCCCAACTACGACGGTTCTGAAAAAGAACCCTTGGTCTTGCCCAGTCGAATTCCTAACCTGCTCGTGAATGGTTCAGGCGGTATTGCGGTCGGCATGGCCACCAACATTCCACCCCACAACTTGAACGAAGTGGTTGACGCTTGCTTGCACATGTTGCGCAACCCTGAAGCAACCATCGACGAATTGATGGAAATCATTCCTGCGCCCGATTTCCCCACTGCCGGCATCATTTACGGCATCAGTGGCGTCAAAGAAGGTTACCGCACGGGCCGTGGCCGCGTTGTGATGCGCGCCAAGTGCCACTTTGAAGACATCGACAAAGGCCAGCGCCAATGCATCGTGGTCGATGAGCTGCCATACCAAGTGAACAAAAAGACCTTGCAAGAACGCATGGCCGAATTGGTTCACGAGAAAAAAATCGAAGGTATCAGCCACATTCAAGACGAGTCCGACAAATCAGGCATGCGCTTGGTCATTGAACTCAAGCGAGGTGAAGTGCCCGAAGTGGTGCTCAACAATCTGTACAAACAGACCCAATTGCAAGACACCTTCGGCATCAACATGGTGGCCCTGATTGATGGCCAACCCAAGTTGTGCAACCTCAAAGACCTGATCAGTGTGTTCTTGCAACACCGTCGTGAAGTGGTCACGCGTCGCACGGTGTTTACGCTGCGCAAAGCGCGCGAACGCGGTCACGTGTTAGAAGGTTTGGCTGTGGCTTTGGCCAATATCGACGAGTTCATTGCCATCATTCGCAATGCGCCCACACCGCCTGTGGCCAAAGCCGAATTGATGACACGCCGCTGGGACAGCAAATTGGTTCGCGAGATGCTCACACGCACCCGCGCCGACGGCGGCGCCGTTAATGCAGACGACTATCGCCCCGATGGTTTGGAAAAAGAATTTGGTATGGGCGGCGATGGCTTGTACCGCCTCAGCGACACGCAAGCGCAAGAAATTTTGCAGATGCGTTTGCAACGCTTGACCGGCCTAGAACAAGACAAGATTGTGGTTGAGTACAAAGAAGTCATGTCTGAAATTGAAGACTTGCTCGACATCTTGGCCAAGCCAGAGCGCGTGTCCACCATCATTGGTGAAGAGCTTGGCGAATTGCGCCAAGAGTTTGGCCAAACCAAAATTGGTGCACGTCGCAGCTTCATCGAAAACAATGCACAAGACCTGGCCACCGAAGACTTGATCACCCCCACCGACATGGTGGTGACCTTGTCGCACAGCGGTTACATCAAGAGCCAGCCTTTGTCTGAA
>JBIKJX010000183.1:0-4507 GCA_044360785.1 Limnohabitans sp. | reverse complement strand
AACGGTCTCGAATGCTGGCCAAGTCCAGGACCACTTGCTTGTTTTCTAACTTGAGGGGCAAGTGAGCAGCAATGGTGTCAGCCAAACGACCTGGTTCGTCAATGCTCGAAATAGAGGTCAGTATTTCTGGTGGAATTTTTTTATTGAGTTTGACGTACTGGTCAAACTGCTGCATGACCGCACGGCGCAGCGCTTCAATTTCACTGCTTTGTTCCGCTTTTTCGGCCGCTACTTCTACAGGCATGACCGTGGCGACAAAATGCGCTTCGCCATCGGCAATGTTTTGGACCTTGGCGCGCTGTTGACCTTCCACCAAAACCTTGACGGTGCCATCCGGCAATTTCAGCATTTGCAAGATGGTGGAGATACAACCGACCTCAAACATGTCGGTGGCTTCAGGTTCATCTTTGGCGGCCGTTTTTTGAGCGACCAGCATGATGCGCCGATCGGTCAACATGGCACTTTCTAAGGCCTTGATGCTTTTGGGTCGACCCACAAAAAGTGGAATGACCATATGCGGAAAGACCACCACATCGCGCAAAGGCAGCATGGGTAGGTCGAGCAATTCAGCGGGCAGTGGTGTGTGTCCAGACATGTGATTCCCTTGGTTATATGGGATAGATGGCCCCTGTTTGACCGATTTCAAGCCTTAAGTTCATAGGGATATAGATCGGTTTCAGGAGGTGGGCTGGAAAAAATTTCAGGCTTGCTTGGCCGACTCGCGGTAAACCAGCAAAGGCACATGGTTGTCTTCGATGGTGGAAGCATCCACCACCACTTTTTCAACATTGCTGGCGTTGGGCAATTCGAACATGGTGTCGATGAGGGCTTGCTCTAGGATGGAGCGCAAGCCACGAGCACCAGTTTTGCGTGCCAGCGCTTTTTTGGCAATGGCGTGCAAAGCTTCTGGGCGAATCTCAAGCTCAACGCCTTCCATGTTGAGTAACTGTCCAAATTGTTTGACCAAGGCATTTTTCGGCTCGGTCAAAATTTGAACCAGCGCTTCTTCGGTGAGCTCTGCCAAGGTGGCCACCACCGGCATGCGTCCCACCAGTTCGGGGATCAGACCGAACTTGATTAAATCTTCGGGTTCTACTTCTGTGAAAACCTCAGTGAGTGAGCGTTGTTTTTTACTTTTCACAACGGCACCGAAGCCAATGCCAGAAGCTTCTGTTCGGTTTTCAATGACTTTTTCTAAACCAGCAAAGGCACCGCCACAGATGAACAAAATGTTGGTGGTGTCGATTTGCAAGAAATCTTGGTTGGGGTGCTTGCGTCCACCCTGTGGCGGCACGCTGGCCATGGTGCCTTCAATGAGTTTCAGCAACGCTTGCTGAACGCCCTCTCCCGAGACATCACGTGTGATGGACGGGTTGTCTGATTTGCGGGTAATTTTGTCGATTTCGTCGATGTAAACAATGCCGCGCTGTGCACGCTCAACATCGTAGTTACAGCTTTGCAGCAATTTGGACACGATGTTTTCAACGTCTTCACCCACGTAACCGGCTTCAGTCAGGGTGGTGGCATCGGCCATGACGAAAGGAACATCGAGCATGCGCGCCAAAGTTTGAGCCAACAAAGTTTTGCCGGAACCCGTAGGCCCAATCAACAAAATATTGCTCTTCGCCAATTCGACGTCTTCTTTTTTGGCGCCATCTTTGTGGCGGAGTCGCTTGTAATGGTTGTAGACCGCAACGGCCAACGTGCGCTTGGCTTTTTCTTGGCCGATGACGTAATTGTCCAAATTGGTTTTGATGTCCAACGGTGTGGGCAAACCATTTTTGGTTTCTTTTGCAATTTCTGTTGCGGGCAATTCATCGCGAATGATGTCATTGCACAAGTCGATGCACTCGTCGCAGATGAAGACCGAGGGTCCAGCGATGAGTTTTTTCACTTCGTGCTGGCTTTTGCCGCAGAAGGAGCAATATAAATTCTTTTCGGTAACTGAGCCTTTTTTATCGGCCATAGACGACGCCTTGTGATTCCATTTTCCCTATGATAACGAAAGAAAAACGGCGCTCTCCCAGAAAGGGGGCGCCGTCTTCAAAAAACAGGAAAGAAAGCTGACTTTCTGACCCTGTTTGTTGCGTCTCAGGGACGTTTTGAGATAACTTGGTCAATCAGACCATATTCTTTGGCTTCATCGGCAGACAAATAATAGTCGCGCTCGGTGTCCAATTGGATCTTTTCAAGGGGCTGACCGGTGTTTTCAGCCAAGATACGGTTCAATTGCTCACGAGTTTTGAGGATTTCACGGGCGTGAATTTCAATTTCGGTGGCTTGGCCGCGTGTGCCACCCAAGGGTTGGTGAATCATGACCTTGGAGTTGGGCAAGGAAAAACGCTTGCCTTTGGTGCCAGCTGACAACAGAAATGCGCCCATACTGGCCGCCATGCCTGTGCACAAGGTCGAGACATCGGGCTTGATGAAATTCATCGTGTCATAGATGGCCATGCCAGCACTGACAGAACCGCCTGGCGAGTTGATGTAGAAAGAGATGTCCTTTTCAGGGTTTTCGCTTTCCAAAAACAACAATTGAGCGACCACTGAATTGGCGGTGTAGTCATTGACTTCACCCACCAAGAAAATGACCCGCTCTTTGAGCAAACGAGAATAGATGTCATAGGCACGCTCGCCACGACCTGATGTTTCGATCACCATGGGCACGTTGCCCAAGGCTTGGATGTCAAATGAATTCATGATGGTTCCAAACTGATGTTGGTGAAATCGAAAATGAGTGGCAGGCTTCTTAGGCCTGTTGGCCCATCAACTCGTCAAAAGAGATGGTTTTTTCAGTGACTTTGGCCTTGGACATGATGAAGTCAGAAACATTGGTTTCAATGACCACAGCCTCTACCTCTGCCATGCGTTGGTTGTCGCTATAGTACCAACGCACCACATCGTCAGGACGCTCGTAACTTGAAGCCAGTTCTTCAATGTGGGCTTTGATTTGGGCTTCAGTGGCGTTCAAGGTGTTGGCCTTGACCAACTCGGCCACCACCAAGCCCAAACGGACGCGGCTTTCGGCTTGCGGGCGGAAAATGTCGTCTGGGATGGGGGCTTTGTCTGCGTCTTTGATACCGCGTTGTTTGAGGTCAGCGCGGGCGCCGTCTTTCAGACGTTCGATTTCGTTTTGGACCACAGAATTGGGCAAGTCAAGTTCAGCCTTTTCAACCAAGGCATTCATGGCAGCTTGCTTGTTGCGTCCCTGCAAGCGGAACTTCACTTCACGCTCGAGATTTTTGCGAATGTCGGCACGCAAACCTTCAACAGATGCATCCGCAATGCCCAATGATTTGGCCAATGCCTCATTCACTTCGGGCAAATGTGCTGCTTCAATTTTCTTGATGGTGACCAAGAAGTCGGCTGTTTTGCCAGCCACGTCTTGACCGTGGTAATCGGCGGGGAACGCCAATGGGAAGGTTTTACTTTCGCCATTTTTCATTCCGCGAACAGCTTCTTCAAATTCTTTGAGCATTTGGCCTTCGCCGACCAAGAATTGGAAGTCATCAGCCTTACCGCCGGAGAAAACTTCACCATCAATTTTGCCTTCGAAGTCGACTGTCACGCGGTCGCCATCGATGGCGGCTTCGGCAGCAGGACGCTGTGAGAATGTACGACGTTGTTTGCGCAAAATATCGACCGTTTTGTCGATGGCTTCTTCTGTTACTTCTGAGTGAACTTTTTCAACCGTGGCTTCAGACAAGTCACCCAATTTGACATCTGGATAGACTTCAAAGATGGCATCAAACGCCAACTCACCTTCGGGTGCGCCATCTTTTTCAGAGATACGGGGCTGGCCCGCCACGCGAATTTTGGCTTCGTTGGCGGCAACGGCAAATGCCTCACCGACCTTGTCATTCATGACTTCGTATTGAACTGAGTAGCCGTAGCGTTGCGCAACCACATTCATGGGCACTTTGCCGGGACGGAAACCGTCCATCTTGACGGTGCGCGCCAATTTCTTCAGGCGGGCATCGACTTCAGATTGGATTGCAGTCACTGGCAGTGACAAGCTAATTTTGCGTTCCAATTTTTCCAATGTTTCAACAGTAACTGCCATGATCTTCTCTTTTAGTAAGTGGTGCGCGGGGCGGGACTCGAACCCGCACAGTATTGCTACCGTCAGGACCTAAACCTGGTGCGTCTACCAATTTCGCCACCCGCGCGGGTCCCATCCAAATGGGTTGAATCGGTCAACCTTCTATTTTAACCATGGAAGTGGGGACTTCTGAGTCGAAGTCCCCCTTTCGATCATCGGGTTTAAGCCGATTTGGGGGGTGGTGCGACCTTGAACCAAGCGGCGTACATAGCGGGCAAGGCCAACAGGGTCAAAGCCGTTGCCACGATCAATCCCCCCATGATGGCCACGGCCATTGGTCCCCAGAAAACACTTCTGGAAAGCGGAATCATGGCCAAAACAGCGGCAGCGGCCGTCAAGACAATGGGTCGCAATCGTCTCACCGCAGACTCCACAATGGCTTCCCAAGCTGGCACGCCAGCAGCC
>JBIKJX010000182.1:0-4537 GCA_044360785.1 Limnohabitans sp. | reverse complement strand
CGGGCGCGATGGTCTGCGTGCTGATGCTTGGATGGCCTATGGCTTGCAAGACGTTGTGAATCAGCGGCGCATGATCGATGAAAGCCCCGCCGACGAACATTTCAAGCAGCTCTTGCGTGGCAAATTAGATGCATTGCTGGCCTTGGCTGAAGCCACTGACTGCCGACGCGTTCGCCTTTTGTCTTACTTTGATGAGCCCAGTCACCCCTGTGGCAATTGCGACAATTGCCTCCATCCGCCTGCTGTTTGGGATGGCACAGACGCTGCTCGCAAACTTCTCTCAACGGTTTACCGAGCCGAGCAACACAGTGGCTTCTCCTTCGGTTCGGGCCACATCATGGACATTTTGCGCGGCAAATCTACCGAAAAGGTTTCTCAATATGGCCATTCCCAATTGACCACTTTCGGCATTGGGGCCAATTTCAGCGAGACTCAGTTGCGCGGTGTTTTGCGCCAACTCATCGCCATGGGTGCACTCAATGTACAAGGCCAAGTTTTCAATACACTTCAGCTGACCGAGGGTTCTCGTGCGGTATTGCGTGGTGATGTCAAAGTCTTGTTGCGTGAATCTGTCAGCCAAAAAGCTGAGAAACGCAGCCGCAAACCCCAAGCCGTTGGTCCCGCCGCCGCCAATTTGAATCAAGACGCTATGGTTCGATACATCAATTTGAAAGCATGGCGCGCCGAGGTGGCCAAAGAACATAATTTGCCCGCCTATGTCATTTTTCACGATGCCACTTTGGCCCACATTGCAGCCGCAGACCCCCAAGATTTGGATGATTTGCAAGGCATCAGCGGCATTGGCGTCAAAAAACTAGAGGCCTATGGCCGTGATGTTTTGCAAGTGTGTCGCGTTCAGCTAAAATAGCCCGCTGAACTAAATGAGGTTTTCAATGTCTGCACACAACGATTCACAAACACCTGACGATCCAGTTGAAGCGATCGTGAAACACATCCCAGTCGTCATTCCTGTGGCTGGTGCGGTTTTGATTTTCTTGCTGGCCTTTATTGCCGTTTTCATGGCTTAAATGCTCTTGCTAGCCACACTGCTGGCTTGATGCCAAGACCACTTGGTGATGTTTGAAACCCGCTTTTAGCGGGTTTTTTCTTGTGCATGGATGCAGTCAAAACCCGAGACCCCTGGAGTTATGCAAGTTTTGCATAGTTTTTCTGGGGTTTTCACTTTTTCTGATGCCCTTTTCTTGTCAGCCTCCCTAAAATTCAGGGTGAGTTACAAGCAGGGTACAAGCCCCTCTGTATGTCTCGGGACAGCGCATCGTTCATCCTGCGTTCCCGTCGTTTTTTGAAAAGCACTCTGAGCATTCACACGGTTGCTGAGAAACGTGGTGCTTTCCAAAAAACGATTTTTAAACTTTGGAGCATTTCTCATGAACTCACCCGTGATGCAGGGCGTGACCCTCAACACCCCCACGTATGTGAAAAACCCCAAGCTGATTGCTTGGGTTGCCGAAATGGCAGCGCTGTGCAAACCTGCCAACATCTATTGGTGCGATGGCTCCGAAGAAGAATACGACCGCCTGTGCCAACTGTTGGTTGACAACGGCACCTTCAAAAAACTCAATCCCGCCAAGCGCCCAGGCAGTTTCTTGGCTTGGTCAGACCCCTCAGATGTGGCGCGCGTTGAAGACCGCACCTACATTTGTTCTGAAAAGAAAGAAAACGCAGGGCCCACCAACAATTGGATGGATCCCAACGAAATGCGTCAAACATTGAACCCTTTGTTCGATGGTTGCATGCAGGGTCGCACCATGTATGTGGTCCCATTTTCTATGGGCCCCTTGGGTTCACACATTGCGCACATCGGCATTGAATTAACCGACAGCGCTTATGTGGCCGTGAATCAAAAGCTCATGACCCGCATGGGCAAAGCGGTGTTTGATGTGATTGGCACCGATGGCGAATTTGTGCCTTGCTTGCACACGGTTGGCGCACCTTTGGTTAACGGCGCCAAGGACACCACCTCTTGGCCTTGCAACCCAACGGTTAAATACATCGTTCATTACCCCGAAACACGCGAGATCTGGTCTTATGGCTCGGGCTACGGCGGCAATGCTTTGTTGGGTAAAAAGTGCTTGGCCTTGCGCATCGCCTCCAGCATGGGACGCGAACAAGGTTGGTTGGCTGAACACATGCTCATTCTGGGCGTGACCAATCCCCAGGGCAAAAAATACCATGTGGCAGCGGCCTTCCCAAGCGCCTGTGGCAAAACCAATTTCTCTATGTTGGTGCCACCCGAAGGCTTCAATGGTTGGAAAGTCACCACCATTGGCGACGACATCGCTTGGATCAAGCCTCAAGCCAACGGCAAGATGATGGCCATCAATCCAGAGGCTGGTTACTTTGGCGTAGCCCCAGGTACCAACCATCACACCAACCCCAACTGCATGGCCAGCTTGGACAAAAACGTCATCTTCACCAATGTGGCTTTGACCGATGACGGCGACGTCTGGTGGGAAGGCATGGAAAAAGACACCGGCAAGTTGCCCGATCATTTGATCGACTGGCAAGGCAAGGACTGGACACCCCAGATTGCGAAAGACACCGGCGCCAAAGCAGCTCACGCCAATGCTCGCTTCACCGTCGCAGCCACCAACAACCCTGCACTCGATCCTGCATGGGACGACGCAGCAGGCGTGGCCATCGATGCCTTTATCTTTGGCGGTCGACGGTCTACCACCGTGCCTTTGGTGACCGAAGCACGCAACTGGACCGAAGGCGTTTACATGGCGGCCACCATGGGTTCAGAAACCACGGCTGCTGCATTTGGCGCACAAGGTGTGGTTCGTCGCGATCCATTCGCCATGTTGCCCTTCTGTGGTTACAACATGAGCGAGTATTTCCAACACTGGCTAGATGTCGGCGCCAAAATCCAAGCTGACGGTCACAAGTTACCCAGCATTTACTGTGTCAACTGGTTCCGCAAAGACGAGGCTGGCAAGTTTGTTTGGCCAGGTTATGGCGAGAACATGCGTGTTTTGAAATGGATGATCGACCGCTTGGAAGGCCAAGCTGCAGGTCAAGAAAGCATGTTCGGCATTACCCCCACGTATGGTGAATTGAACTGGACCGGCCTTAACTTTACGGCCGACCAATTCAAAACCGTCACCAGCATCGACAAGGCCGCATGGCAGCAAGAGCTTCAATTGCACAACACCCACTTTGAGCAGTTGGCCTACAACATGCCCAAAGCCTTGCTCGACACCAAGGCGGCGTTGGAACAGCGCTTAGCGACCCTCTGACAAACGCAGACTCGCGCCTGAAGCTGGCGCAAGCTTTGTTGTGGTTCACCCCTGCCATGTGGGCGGTGAACTATGCTGTTGCCCGCATTGCACCGGGCATCATCAGCCCCCATGTTTTGGCCTTGGGGCGTTGGTTCTTGGCGGGACTCATCTTGAGCATCATTGCCCGCGATGAGCTCTGGCGCGAAAGAGTCAGCACCCTCAAAGCTTGGCCGCAGTATTTGGTTTTAGGCACGCTGGGCATGCTTATTTGCGGGGCATGGGTGTACTGGGCTGGCGAAACAACCACGGCCATTAACATCGCATTGATCTACGCAGCCTCACCTGTCTTGATCACCCTGGGCGCAGTCATTGGGCTCAAAGAATCCTTTTCTTTCAAGCAAGGTACAGGCATTGCCATCGCACTGCTTGGCGTGTTGCATGTGGTGGTCAAAGGGCAATGGGCTGCCCTGTCGCAAGTGGTTTGGGTCTTGGGAGACGGTTTGATCGTCGCCGCCATGGTGTCTTGGGCCGCCTATGCTTTGCTGCTTAAAAAATGGCACAGCCCACTCAGTTCTACAGCGCGCTTGGCCGCCACCTGCATGGGTGGCAGCATTGTTTTGTTGCCTTTTGCTTTGTTTGAATGGTTTGCAACGCCGCACCCAGGTTGGTCAATCAGTGCAGGCACCTTGGTTGTATTGGCCGCTATTTTTCCGGGTGTGGGCGCTTACTGGGCTTATAGTTTTTGTCAAAAAACCTTGGGGGCCAGCAGGGTTGCGGCCAGTCTCTATCTGGGCCCCTTGTATGGCAGTTTGGTCGGCTGGTTTCTATTGAATGAAAGCTTGGGCTGGCACCATGCCATGGGTGCCGCCCTGATTCTTCCAGGCATTTACCTGGCCTCTCAACAGCCTGATTCGCAAAAGAATCAAATGTAGTATTGACGGTTGCGCAGGATGCGTGAAACTCGGCGCTGGGTTGGATTCGCACCCTGTGCAGCCATTGTTTCATCGCGGCCTATGGCTGACTGCAAATCGGCCATCAAACGGGCGTCAGTCTGGGCCATGGCCCACATCCGATCATCGGCACGATGCTGCGCAATTTTGGCGGACCAACCGTCCAAGCCGTTTTTAATTTGCGACGCGAGCTTTTTTGAAGTGCCGGCAAACAAACCCGCCGCCGCAAAAGCCACCGCCCACAGGGTCACCCAAGCGGCCAACAAATGACCATCGGCCCATGTGTCCATCATTTGATCGGCAACCACCACAAATGCCGCAACCACTGCCGCCAACAACATGCCG
>JBIKJX010000181.1:0-4545 GCA_044360785.1 Limnohabitans sp. | reverse complement strand
TTTGCGTCATTTCAACATCCCCAGGAATGGGTTGGGACCAACCGGCCCGCAAGATCACACTCAATGTGGTCAATAAACCTGTGATCAGTGCAACCGCTGCACCCACCACCCCAAAGGCACGGCACAAGGGGGCCATGAGCAAGGTTGAAAAATTCATTAACAGTCCAGTCTCAAAAAGCAATTCTGCCCCTCAAGTTGAGGGGCAGATTCAGGATCACTTGGTGTATTTTTTAATCAAGTCTTTTGCATCCTGCAACATTTGCTTGCCTGGCAAACCGCGCTTGTCCATGTCTGCCACCCACTCTTCATAGAGGGGGGCTGAAGCCTGAATCCAACGATCTGTTTCTGCTGCATCGATTTTGTTGAATACGTTGCCACGTGCAATCGCTGCATTGCGACCGGGTACTGTAGCCTCGTCCCAGTAACGTCCAATGGTGCGAGACAAAGCTGCACCGCTGTGCTTGTCAATCACACTCTTCAGATCGGCAGGCAAGCTGTCGTACTTGGCTTGGTTCATGGCCATCACAAAACCAGCGGTGAACATAGAGGGGCGGCTCTGTTCAATTTCGGTGTGATATTTGCTAACCTCATGCAGCTTGAAGGCTGGAATAATTTCCCATGCTGTCAAGAAGCCATCGATGGTGCCTTTGGTCATGGCGTCGGCCACTGGTGGAATAGGCATGCCAACAGGCGTTGCACCTAGCCTTGCCAGCAACTTGGAAGACTGGCGGCTGGCCGCACGAATTTTCAGACCCTTAAAGTCATTCATGTTGCGAATGGGTTTGGCAGACGTACTGACAAAACCTTCGTCATGCACCCATGTAGCCAATATTTTGGTGCCCGTAAATTCTTTGGTAGCGTACTTGCTGTAAAAATCCCAAGCCGCTGCAGATGCTGACTCTGCCGTATTGGTCATGAATGGCAACTCCAATGCCTCCATGATTGGGAAACGACCTGGTGTGTAGCCAGGCAGTGTCACGACCAAATCGTCCACACCGTCTTTAACGCGGTCGACCAACTGAGCTGGCGTGCCACCACCCGACATGGCAGGCAAGATCTGGCAGCGCATGCGGTTGTTAGAGTCTTTGGCGATGGCCTCGCACCATGGCACAACAACACGTGAGTGACCCATGGCCACAGTGGGCCAAATGTGGTGCACTTTGAGAATCACTTCTTGTGCTTGCGCTTGCGCAGCAGCTGCAAGGGCCAGCACTGCTGCACCTTGCATGAATCGTTTTTTGAATGTCATGGTTGTCTCCTGGTTGGTTGGTAAGTTGGTGAAAAAAATCTGATACTTTGTTCAAATGTCTAGGACTAAAGCAGCCGTCTGGCTGCGCGAGCAACAAATCATCATCTGCTTGTTAGTTGCCTGCTCTTCAGGTGTTAGAAACATGTCCCAATGATCGGGCTGCCCTGCCAACACCTGGGTGAGGCAAGTGCCACAGACACCTTGTTCGCAAGCAAATGGCACATCGACACCGGCATCACTCAGCACACGCAAAATAGACTGGTCGGCCGGGACGCGATATGTTTCACCGCGCTGGGCCAGTCTCACTTCAAAGCTACCATCCGCAGCCAATGGGGCTTGGGTCAAGTCATCTTGGCTCATGCAGCAGCTCCAGAGGGGGTGTTTTGAGATTCAAGTTGGCCTTGCTCTAGCGCCAACATGCGGTCAATGATTCGGCGCGATTGCACACCACCTGAATCGATATTCAGGAGCAACAATTTTCGGTCAGGCCACAGACTGATGTTGGCCTGTTGTAGCTGCAACATCTCCATATCTTCGTTAAAAATTTTGCCTTGTCCTTCACGGATTTTGACAGTGAGCTCAGCATCATGGGGTTTGAACTGGCGCGCCATGCCCCAGTGATACCAATGCGAAGTTTCAGTTTCAGGCGTAATAAAGTCCACTACCACGCTGTAGGCTTTGTCCTCAGGCGCGGCATTGAAACCACCGCGACCTGCAAGTGCCACACCCACATCAATCATGATGTGACTGGGCGGCGTAAAGCGGCAAATTTGCCAACGATCGACCTTGGCGTTGGGGTCTAGGCCATTGGCACTCATGGCCATTTGCCAAAACGGAGGCGCTTGAATGCCCTCCATGTGGCGCTGCAAAATGACCTTGTCGCCTTCTACAGTTGTCTTACAAGGTGTTTCATCAATCTCGGGCTGACCAATGCTGTTGGCATGCACATAGGTTTCGTGCGTTAAGTCCATCAGGTTGTCGATCATGAGCCGGTAATCGGCTTTGACATGGTACAAACCGCCGCCATAAGCCCATTCAGGATTGTCAAAAAATTCAAAGCTTGGCATCAATGCCGCGTCGACTTGCGACTGATCACCAGGCCAGACCCAAACGAAGCCATAGCGCTCAATGACCGCATAGCTCTTGATGGCTGGAAAACCACGCACACGCTGTCCTGGCATGTGCACAGTCTTGCCCTCGCAGCCCATTTCCAAACCATGGTAGCCACAGACCAATTTACCGTCGCAAACCTTGCCCAAAGACAAAGGCGCACCCCGATGCGGACAGAAGTCTTCAACAGCAGCCACCTTGCCTTCAGGGCCTCTGAAGAAAACCATTCTTTCATTGCAAATGGTGCGGCCTAAAGGTCGCACGCCCAAGGCCTGCAGTTCGTCCATTGAACAGGCTACGTACCAAGTATTTTTAATAAAAATAAGTCACCTCTTGTTTTTAATCAGTTGCACACCCGGCGTGACCGAAGGTTGCGGATTTTGGAGCGCCAATCCCAAGTTGTGGCGCGCGATGCGTGAATGCTCACGCATCAAAGCTTCGGCACGTCCAGCTTCTCGTTGCGCAATGGCTTGAAGCACTTGACGATGTTGATGCTGCGCTACAACCAACAAATCACGGGCATCTGGTTTGCTTGCTTGCACACCAACAAAACCGGAAGCGGAAGCAAACGGCAAACTCGATGCGCGCTCAATTTCGCGCGCCAACACGGCACTACCTGCCATCTCCGACAGAAGCCTGTGGAAATTGGCATTCAAACGCACATACTCAGAAAAAGCTTCGTCATCCAAACCACTCTGGTGCATCAATTGATCGATTTGATCGAGACAAGCTTCTGCCTCTTGTAATAGCGCAGGCGTGACGCCTCGCTCAGCGGCCATTCTGGCTGCAAGACCCTCGAGGGTGCCCCGAAGTTCGATGGCATCGGCGACGTCATGCTCTGAAAAAGTGCGAACTGCATAACCACCACCTGGCAAAGCATCCAGCAAACCTTCTTGTCCTAAACGCATCAAGGCGACACGAATGGGTGTGCGCGACATACCCAATCGCTCCACCAAAGACAACTCGGCAATCCGACTGCCCGCAGGCAGGTGACCGGCCAAGATCAATTCACGCAGGCGCTGTTGCGCCTTGACAGACTGCGTACCGGCTTCTTCGGCAGCTTCTACGTCATGAATTATTGGAAAGGTCACGGAGGGCATGGCTAGGTTTTCAGAAAAACGGATTAAACCACTCACAGCGCCATCCTGTATACAGAACGACCCTAATATCCCCAGTTTCGCTCGACTATTGAGCAAAAAAGTTCATTTTGGTATCCCAAAGTCATAGAAAGCCCAGAGTTTAGGTTTCCAAAAACTTCAGGGGCTTATTGCAAATGCTGACTAAGAAGCTGCGCCACGTGGATGGCATCTCGGTTGGCGCCATCCTTGATTTGATGGCGACAGCTGGTGCCATCGGCCACCACGATGGCATCTGCCTTGGCGCGTACCGCTGGCAGCAAACTCAGTTCTGCCATTTGCATAGACACCTCGAGGTGATTAGCCTCGTAACCAAAACTTCCCGCCATGCCGCAGCAACTGCTTTCAATCAGCTCGGGCTTGGCGTTGGGGATCAGTTGAATCACTTCCATGACTGGCGACATGACACCAAATGCTTTTTGGTGGCAATGACCGTGCAACAGAATCGGACCTTCAGCCGCCTTGAGTTTTTCTTTTAAAACTTCCAACCGCTTGTTCTTGTTTTCTCGGGCCAAGAATTCTTCTAAGAGCATGGCTTGTTGACTTACCACATGCGCGGCGTCTCCCAAGCCCAACACCAAAGCCTCATCGCGCAAGGTTAGCAAGCACGAAGGCTCCAGTCCCACGATGGCAATTTGTTTTTGTGCAAATGGCAACAAAGCATGGATCAACTCTTGCGCATGCGCCTTTGCAAAGTCAACCATGCCATTGGCCAAATAGGTGCGTCCGCAACACAAGTGCTTTGATCCAGTTTCATTTTGGAGGCCCTCTTTGCTGGCCACATGAACGCTGTAACCCGCGGCTTTTAAAACCCGCATGGCCGCAAGCGCATTTTCTGATTCAAAGTAACCATTGAAGGTGTCGACAAACATCACAACAGGTTTTGCAGCCTGCAAAACCTGCTCGCGTGTAACACCTTGGGTAGCCGCATTGAAGAAATGATCTGAATGCCATTTGGGCCAACTGCGCTGTGCAGAAAGACCTGTCAATTTTTCAGCCAAACGCGCCAGCCAAGGCATGCTGTTACGCAAATTCAATAAACCGGCCCAA
>JBIKJX010000180.1:0-4548 GCA_044360785.1 Limnohabitans sp. | reverse complement strand
TTCACGCAGATTGCGCAAAGTTTCATGCATCAGAGCGGGGGTCGGTTTGCCGTCGTCGATGTACATCGTGCCGCCATGAAACACCACCATACCGAAATTGTGATTGCCACCAAAGGTGTGGTTCCATGGCAACCAGTCCACCAAGACCAAAGGTGATTCAGTTAGAACGGGCATGGACTGCGCCATTTGCTGTTGGTTGGCGCACCACAAACGCTGTGTGTTGATGACAGCTTTAGGCATCTTGGTTGAGCCACTCGTGAATAAAAATTTCACAATGGTGTCAGGGCCTGTGGCTGCAATGGCTGCGTCCACTTGCGCAGAGGATGGCGTATTGCACAAATCTTGAAAACGGGTGACTGGTTTGCCTTCCACCTCGCCTTCATGCATGACAATTTCGATGTCCTCAGCGACGGTTACCGAAATAGCTTTGGCGTAACGCGCATCGCTGGCAAACACCATGCCAGGCGTCACTGTGCGCAAGACGTGTTTGAGTTTGTCGTAGTCTTGGCTGACCAATGAATAGGGCGGTGAAGTGGGGACAAAAGGCACACCAGCCACCATGCAACCCAATGCCAACAAAGCATGTTCTAAGCTGTTTTCACTCAAGATCACCACGGGTCGCTCTGCACTCAAGCCTCGGTTGATCAGACCTTGCGCAATGTTGCGCGCGGTGTGCCAAGCCTCTGCGTAAGTCACATGACGCCATTCGCCCAAACTGCCATCGGCCAATTTGACGCGTCGCGCAAAGATGGTTTGTTGCGGTTTTTCTTTTGCCCAATGCTGCAGCCGGTCGGTCAGTCGATCGGGGTAAGCTTGTAAGGCTTGATCTGCTTGGAGGTAGTGCGTGCCTTGTACGCCATCCTTTAAGGTGACACGCGTTACACCAAAGCGCAAGGGTCTAAATTGAGGTGAGTTCATGTTTGACTCTTTTGACTCTTATGAGGAATTTGAATGGAGGGCAATCAGCTCTTTTGCACTTTGGCTGCCTTGCCTTCCAAGAATGCCTTCACACGCGCTTTGGCTTCGGGTGCTGCTTGTGCAATGGAGGAGATGAGCGCTTCAGTCAGATAGCCGTGGTCTGCAGGTTGCTCTGCAATTCTTGGCAAGGCGTGCATCAAAGCGTAATTGGTGAGCGGTGCATTGGTGGCAATGCGTTGGGCCAAGTCAATGGCTTTTTCCAAGGAGGTTCCAGTGGGGACATGGTATTGGGCCAAGCCAATGCGTTCACCCTCTACTGCGTTGTAGACGCGGCCCGTCAACATCATGTCGGTCATGCGAGCAACACCGATCAACTTTGGGATGCGGACTGAACCACCGCCGCCAACAAAAATGCCGCGGGTGCCTTCAGGCAAGGCAAAGAAGGTGCTGTCGTCTGCGACGCGAATGTGACAAGCGCTGGCCAACTCCAATCCACCACCGACCACAGCGCCATGCAAAGCCGCCACAACCGGGACGCGGCCCAATTGAACGGCATCTAAGGCGACATGCCAGCTGCGTGAGTGGTGCACCCCTTGGCCAGCGTCACGCTCTTTCAGTTCTGATAAATCTAGACCGGCACAAAAATGATCGCCCTCACCATAGACCACGGCTGATTTAGCTTCTTCAGGCAAATTTTGAAAGACATCACGCAGCGCTTCAATGAGGCCATCGTTGAGTGCGTTGCGTTTGGTGGGGCGGCTTAAACGCACCATGGCCACAGCACCATTCATCTCGAAATGAATGCCTTGAGACTGAGCACGTTGCAATAAAGGATGGGTGTTTTGAGTCATGATGTCGGTGTCTCAATCAAATTTGCAAGCCTGCAACAAATGATCAAAAAGGTTATTATTGATAACTATATTGTGATTCCAAGCGACGCAACAAAACTCAGGGTTTTCCCGTAATTTTGAAAGTTTTTATGAAACACCAAGACCTGATTGCCATCGACATTCACACCCATGCTGAGGTCAGTTGTTGGAACCCGTTTGACAATTACGGTGAGGAATACGATCGGGCTGCCGATAAATTTTTTGGCAGCAATCGTCGGCCAACCATCGACGAGACTGTGGCCTATTACCGTGAGCGAAAAATTGGCTTGGTGATGTTCACAGTCGACAGCGAGTCACAACTGGGCTGTCGTCGAATTCCCAATGAAGAAATTGCCAAAGCTGCCCGCGACAACAGCGACATGATGATTGCCTTTGGCAGCATCGATCCCCACAAAGGCAAGATGGGCGCGCGCGAAGCCGAGCGCTTGATCAAGGAAGAGGGCATCAGAGGATTTAAATTTCATCCTACCGTTCAGGGCTACCACCCCTACGACAAAATGGCTTGGCCCATTTATGAAGTGATCAACGCGCACAAATTACCTGCTATTTTTCACACGGGTCACAGCGGCATTGGCTCGGGCATGCGTTGTGGTGGCGGCTTGCGCTTGGCCTACAGCAACCCCATGCACTTAGACGATGTGGCCATTGATTTTCCGGACATGCAAATCGTCATGGCACACCCCAGCTTTCCATGGCAAGACGAAGCGCTAAGCGTGGCCACCCACAAGCCCAATGTCTGGATTGATTTGTCGGGATGGAGCCCCAAGTACTTTCCAAAGCAACTGATTCAGTACGCCAACACTTTGCTCAAGGACCGCATCTTGTTTGGCAGCGACTATCCCCTCATCACACCCGAGCGGTGGATGAAGGATTTTGAAGTTGCTGGTTTCAAACCCGAAGTCATGCCTGGCATTTTGAAAGACAACGCAGTGCGATTGCTGGGTTTGAAATAAGTTATTTCAAGGTGATCGATGTTCTGACCGTGCCAGCCCTTGCCGCATGCGCTGTCAGATTGAGAACTGTGCCTGCCGGTGCTTCAACTATCCACTCATTTAGAGCTCGATCGCCTGTGAGGTTTTTGTTGGGCAAGAACGCTTGCAAAGAATTGCTGGGAGCGTGCCCTTCCAACTGAGGCCCTTCCATGCGCGGCTTGCCCATGCGCAATGTTGCACCCTCTGGCAAGTCAATTTCAAACATGCACGGGCGCGCTGTCTTGCGCTCCAATGCGCGTTTGGTGATGTAGCTGGGTAAGTAGCCTGCATTGCCCACGGCCATTTGAACGCGCCATTGGTCCTTGCCCAATTTGTCCGCTTTGACATGCAGCAATTCCAGTTTAGGCAGGGTCAGGGCAATTTGATTCAACCATGCAGGGAATCGGGCGGCTTCACGTTCGCGCAAATGTGCAGGTGGGTTGCGCCAATAATTCATGCGATCCCAGCCACCCAATTCGACGGCACCCAAATCGGGGTGTTGGTAGGGGTACCAATCGACGTGCGCATTGCCGCCGCACACTTCATCGCTCCACTTGAGTAACTTGATATCGTCTTCAGGGGGATGGTCACGGTACCAATGAATCCAATCGTAATCGGTGATGCCAGCTTCTTTGTTAGGGGCCCATATTTCAATGGTCCAAAACAATGCGCCCAAGTGCTCGTACACCCAGTCTTGCGTGCCAGTGATGACTTCTTTTGGATGGTATTTGAAATCGTGAAAAATACTCACAGCAGGGTAGCCTGTCAGCTTGCTACCAATGTCCGACATGCGCTTGATCATCCACAAATCTTCTGGGGTCATGTCGCTGTCACTCTGGGTGCCCATGGGCCGCAAAATGACACCAGAGTGCGTGTGAAAACTGACTGCGGCGCCAATGTTGGGATGCTTGACAATGAAGTCCACCATGGCGCGCACCTCGGGCTCGCTGGTAGGGTAGGGGCCGGCACCCACTTGCTCGTGTTCTTGTCGCCAGAAGGCTGGAAAGTTTCGGTTTAAATCCAAACCCTCAACATCGCGATTGGGTCGGATGTTGATCCCATCGTAATGCTGCAAACTTCCCTCAGGGATGACTCGAAAATACTGGCCACCAAACTCACCGGGTAAACGCGGCGTGAGCAATCTGGGTTCATCAGGGTTGACTTTCCAGCCACCGTGCGGGTCAGGGATGCGCATCATCAAAATGCGGCCATCGCCGTCCATGTCTTGGATGGTCAAGCCATCGACATGGGGCTCGTCCCAGGGGTAGGGGCGAGTGGATGAGCGAATGTGGCGAGGCCGATCGGCCAGTGCCAGTTCTGCGCCGTCTGGATTGAGTCGCGGTACCAAATAAATGGCGCGCGTATTGAGCAACTCTGTGACCTGTGCATCTTCACCATCTTTGCTCAGCAATTGGTGCAGCCAATAAAGGCAAGCGGTGCTGGCGGTCAGTTCAGCTGCGTGAATGTTGCCGTCCACCCAGAAAGCGGGCTTGTCGATGTCAATGCCAGTGCTTTTGCGCGTGAGTACCACGATCCAAATGGGGCGGTTTTCGTAACTGCGACCCAGTTCACGCAGTTCTACCAAATCAGGCCTGGCCTTGGCATAGTCTTCTAACAATTGCGTTAATTCGGTGTGCTTGTAAAACCGATCGAATACTGGCTGGGGTAGCTTGGCTTGGCTGTAAGGCGCTTGTGACATGTTGGCGTTCAGGAAATCGTTGCACAAGACCTCAGCATACCAAGCCTTTTAAGAAATTAAAAAAACCTTC
>JBIKJX010000179.1:0-4556 GCA_044360785.1 Limnohabitans sp. | reverse complement strand
GTGTTTCGATGCCTTGCAAAATGAGCCACGCAGTGTGCGGACTCATGCACGCGCCAAAATCACGCAGCCCTTCGCGTCTGGCGCGCAGTAAGAACGCACCAACGGTGCTTTCTTCGTCAAACACCATGTTGTGAAAGCCTTCATAGGCTTGGGTCAGTTCTGCAAACTTGCCTTCGGTGTGTGGCCCAGCCCAATCAAAGCTGCCACCATCGACCACCAGGCCGCCAATGACGGTACCGTGCCCTGATAAAAACTTGGTGGCTGAATGCACCACCAAATCGGCACCATGCTCAAGCGGTTTTAAAAGCCATGGCGAGGTGAGCGTGGCATCCACCAGCAACGGGACACCTGCTGCATGGGCAATCTGGCTGACGGCAGGCAAATCGAGAACATCCATGCCGGGGTTGCCTACGGTTTCACCAAAAAATAATTTGGTGTTGGGTTGAATGGCGGCGCGCCATGCGTCTAAATCGCCCGGCTTGACGAAAGTGGTTTCAATGCCAAAACGTCTGAGGGTGTAATGCAAAAGGTTGTGCGACCCACCATACAGTGCAGAGGAGGCCACAATGTGTGAGCCAGCACCCATGATGGTGCTAACGGCCAAATGCAAAGCGGCTTGACCGCTGGCCGTAGCAATGGCACCAATTCCCCCCTCCAAAGCCGCAATTCGTTGTTCAAGAACCGCATTGGTCGGGTTGCTAATTCGGCTGTAGACATGACCGCCACGCTCTAGGTTAAAGAGGGAGGCCGCCTGATCACTGGACTCAAAGACAAACGAGGTGGTCAGGTGAATGGGAACCGCTCTAGCGCCTGTGCTGGGGTCGGGGGCAGCGCCCGCATGCAGGGCCAATGTGTCAAAACCAGGGTCTGAATAACCAGCCATAAAGAACGCTCCAAAATGAGGCAGAAAGATTCGGGCAAGTGCTTAAGGGTAAGCTTTCACTATTCTTAGTCAAGATTGTGGGCTATATTTAAAGCTTACTAGGAGAACTCGCCATGAAAGTCAGTGACATCCTTCGCGTCAAGGGCAATATCCTGATTACCGTTAGACCCGACGAAACCCTTGCGACCGCCGTCCAAATCATGTCTGAAAAGGACCTGGGATCCTTGGTGGTCATGGAGCGTGGCGATTTGGTCGGCATGCTCACTTTTCGTGAGGTGATGAAATCGTTGGCCGAGAACAACTGCGCCATTGGTGAAGTTTTGGTCCGCAGTGCCATGGACAATTCGCCCATCACTTGCACCAGTGAAACCGACATGGACGACGTGCGCCGCTTGATGCTCAACAACCATGCCAGGTACATGCCTGTCATTGAAAATCGCGTGCTCATGGGCGTTATCAGCTTCTATGATGTGGCCAAGGCGGTTGTCGATGGCCAAGATTTTGAAAACAAAATGCTCAAAGCTTATATTCGCGACTGGCCAGATGGCGATGGCAAACAAGAGAAAGAAGCGCCCTCCCTCTGAGATAATGGGGGACTATGAGCGGTAACACCTTCGGCAATTTATTCTCGGTCACCAATTTTGGTGAATCCCACGGCCCAGCCATCGGTTGCGTCATTGATGGCTGCCCGCCCGGCATGCCACTGTCAGAGGCGGACATCCAGCCCGACCTCGACAGAAGGCGTCCCGGCACCTCCAAATTTGTCACCCAACGCAATGAACCCGACACGGTTCAAATTTTGTCGGGGGTCTACCAAGGACTTACGACGGGTACGCCCATTGCGTTACTCATTCAAAATACAGACCAGCGAAGCAAAGACTACGGCGACATCGTTCAAACCTTTCGCCCTGGGCACGCCGACTTTACCTACTGGCGCAAGTATGGCTTGCGCGATCCACGCGGTGGTGGTCGCTCATCAGCCCGCCTAACTGCGCCCATGGTGGCAGCGGGAGCGGTTGCCAAAAAATGGTTGGCTGCAAAATATGGCACCACCTTCAAGGGCTGCATGACGCAAATTGGCGAGCAGGCCATTGGTTTTGAGTCCTGGGAGCACGTGCCTAACAATCCGTTCTTTGCCCCTGTTGCCGATGTTTCTTTTCTAGAGGACTACATGAACGCGCTGCGCAAATCGGGCGACTCCTGTGGCGCTCGTTTGCGGGTGGTGGCACAAGGCATGCCCGTTGGTTTGGGCCAACCGTTGTTTGACAAACTCGATGCCGATATTGCATACGCCATGATGGGCATCAATGCTGTCAAGGGTGTCGAAATAGGTGCTGGCTTTGCTTCTGTGAGTCAAAAGGGCAGTGAGCATGGTGATCCCATTACGGCCAACGGTTTTGTCGGCAATCATGCCGGCGGTGTTTTGGGCGGTATCAGTACTGGGCAGGACATTGAGGTTTCGATTGCCATTAAACCCACCAGCTCTATCCTTATCCCTCGGCCTTCCATTGATACACAAGGCAATGAGGTGGAGGTTCTGACCAAGGGGCGTCACGATCCGTGCGTCGGCATTCGGGCAACGCCCATTGCTGAAGCCATGCTGGCTTTGGTCATCATGGACCATGCACTTCAGCACCGCGCTCAGTGCGGTGACGTGGCGCAAGCTTCAACCAATTAAGGGCCATTTTGCCCAACACTGGCGTCGTCACCCGTCGGCAACTTGTGCCGTTTGCAGCGGTCTCTGCCACTTACTTTGCACACATTGGTTTTTTCAATCCCTACTTGCCTTTGTGGCTCAAGGATCTGGGTTATGGATTGTTTGCCATCAGTGTGCTGACTTCGGTGCAAGCCGCAACGCGATTGTTCGCCCCTTATGGTTGGGGATGGCTCAGTGATCACACGGGTGAACGTGTGAAGTTGTTGCGGTATGGCGCCACCGTTGCGCTTTTGTGTGCTTGTGGCCTGTTGTTTGATTTGAGCCCCATTGCACTGGGCGTGGTGCTGTTGGTGATGTTCACGCACACCAGTTCCATGATGCCCATGAGTGAAGCGGCCATGGCACATTTGGTCAGCCAAGGCGGCGCGTTTGATGCCAAACGATATGGTCGGGTGCGCCTGTTTGGGTCTCTGGGATTTTTGGCAACCGTTTTTTTGGCGGGTGCATGGTTCGAGCATTTTGGGATGCAACATTTTCCAGCATGGACCGTCTTGAGTTTGGTGGCGGTTACGGTCAGTGTGTGGCTGTTACCTGACCTCAAAGAAGCTGTGTCCAGCAGCGATGTGAAAGAGGCGGTTTGGCCCGTCTTGCGCCAAAAGCCTGTCATGTGGTTTTTCATTGCTGCGTTTTTTCATGTCCTCTCGCACATTGGGGTGTATGTTTTTTTCTCTCTGTATTTGGATGCTTTGGGGTACAGCAAAGTGTGGATTGGCATTTTGTGGGCGGTCTCGGTCATCGTTGAAATTGTTTGGTTCTTTACACAATCTAAATGGCTGCATCGCTTGCCTCTGACTGCTTGGCTGTTGGTTTGTGCAGCGGCCATGACGCTGCGAATGGGAATGACGGCCCAATGGGCAGATGTCTTGTGGGTGTTGATATTGGCGCAGTCACTGCACGCTTTGACCTTTGCGGCCAATCACACGGCATGCATCGCGCTTTTGTCGCACTATTTTCCAGGCCGTTTAAGAGGTCGTGGCCAGGCTTTGTACACCGTCATTGCCTACGGCTTTCCGGGTGTATTGGGCGGCTTGGTGGGCGGTTTGCTCAGCGACACCTTAGGGCTACAAAGCGTTTATTGGGCGTCGATGGGAACTGCATTCATTGGCACACTGGCTGCTTACAAAGTGTGGCGTCTGCACCATCCCCTAGAAGCGATTCCTGCTGCCAATTGAGTGCTTTGAGTTCACATGACTTTGAAACAACAGACCCTTCAAATTCATCCGCAACTGAACGCTGTTTTAAGTTCAGAGGCGGCGCAGTTGTTGGCAACAGGCCAACGCTGCGAATTGCCCGGTGGCATGATTTGGCACGCATGGGGCCCAGACAATGCGCCAACGTTTGTGTTGTTGCACGGCGGCAGCGGCAGTTGGACCCATTGGATTCGAAACATTGAACCCTTGGTGGCTGAAGGCTACCGTGTCCTGGCCGTCGATTTGCCTGGTTTTGGCGATTCAGAAGCGCCTGCCAAGGGATGCGACGCCGATGCTTTGGTTGAGCCACTTCATGCGGCTTGGCAACTCATGCGCCGACACGACAACAATATTTTGATGGGCTTTTCATTTGGCGGCATGACCGCCGCATTGTGGTTAGCCCAATATCCGCAAGATACGCAAAGCTTGGTCATGGTGGGTGCGCCAGGATTTGGCTTGGCATCACCCAAAAGAATTCCGTTGAAAGGCTGGCGCCATTTGGCAACAGAGGCGCTACAAGCTCAAGCACATCGTCACAATTTGTTGGGCTTGATGTTGCACGATGAAGCCAATTTGGACGCGTTGGCCTTGAGACTGCATGTCTTGAATGTGGTTCGAGATCGCATGACCCGTCGGCGTTTGTCATCGACGCCAGTACTGGTTGAAGCCATGCCCAAAATCACATGCCCTGTGCATGTGATTTATGGTGAATTCGACGCGTTTTATTTAGAGCGCTTGCCCGAAGTTGAACGCATGTTCAAGCAAG
>JBIKJX010000007.1:0-15631 GCA_044360785.1 Limnohabitans sp. | reverse complement strand
CTGTTGACAATGCCCCGCCCACCACATAACCCATGACGGGCAAAGTAGCCATCCAACCTACCGGCGCAAGGCTCAAACCCACCAAACCATTGATGGCAATGAAGGTCACGTTGTTCGTAAGAAACAGGCCTTGGCACAAAGCCAGCAAGAAGAGATTGGGGTTCATACACCCGAGTGTATCTAGGTCCAGGCGCCAAGCACAGACAAAACCGCGACAGGGGCTGTTTCGGCTCTCAGCACACGCGGCCCCAAACTGACCGGGACAAAGCCAGCGGCCAAGGCTTGTGCCTCTTCACTGGGGCTGAGACCGCCCTCTGGGCCGCTTAAAACTGTCACTTCAAACGGCAAAGACTGCGCACTTTTTTTCGCTTCTTCAAATGCAGCGCTGAGGGTTTGGCTACCCGGTGCCAAGGACAAAATCCAACGCGCCTGGCTGGGCTGCGCAGCTGGTGTGGCCATCAAGGCCTGCGCCAAAGTCAGGGGGGGCGTCACTGCCATGACTTGGTTGCGCCCGCATTGTTCGCTGGCCGCCACCGCAATGGCTTGCCAATGCGCTAGCTTTTTGTCGGATCGCTCGCCTTTGAGTTTTAAGACGCTGCGCTCAGCGCTGATGGGCAACAAACTGACCGCGCCCAGTTCAGTGGCTTTTTCGACCAACCAATCCATGCGCTCATTGGCTGTGATGCCACACCACAAATTCACCCGCAGACTCAATTCTCGCGATGGGTCTGTCTTTTCACCAACCCGAACGATCACGTCACTTCGGCCCATGCGCAAAATGGTGGCTGTATATTCGCCGCCTTCTCCATTGAACAAGGTCACAAGATCTTCAGGTTGCATTCTTCGAACCTGAACATGTCTGGCCGTGCCGGCTGGCAATTCAAACTCATCGCCTGTGTGGAGGGGCGTAGGGCAATGGAAACGGGGTAAATTGGACATCGTGGAGGATTTACATACGGCCAAAGGCAAAACCCGTCACACCGTCTGTGCCCTCGACCTCTTCAATGAGGCGCAGCAAAGGTTTGAGTTCAATGTAACGTGAGCAGGTCGCGCGGATGTATGCAATGAAACGCGGCGCATCGGCCAAATACTTTTCTTTGCCATCGCGCAAAGTCAATCGGGCAAAAATACCCGCCACCTTGAGATGCCGTTGCAAACCCATCCACTCGACCGCACGGTAGAACGCGCCAAAGTCTTGGTGCCAATCTTCATAATCAAGCAAGCCCACTTTTCGGGCTTTTTCCCAATATCGAATGGTGACATCGAGCACAAAATCTTCTTCCCATGTCAAAAAGGCATCCCGCATCAAGCTGGCCACGTCGTAGGTGACGGGGCCATGCACGGCGTCTTGAAAATCGAGCACGCCTAAATTGGATTGGGCACCGACGGGCATCATCAAATTGCGCGGCATGAAATCGCGGTGGACAAAAACAGAAGGAGCTGCCAAATTGCGCGCCACCAAGATTTGAAAGCTTCGGTCTAAGGTATCGCGCATCTTGCCCTGTACTTGCAGGCCACGGTGTTTTTGCAAATACCAGTCAGGAAACAAACTCAACTCGCGTTGGAGCAAGGCCTCATCGTAGGGCGGCAAAACGCCGGGCTTGGACGACAACTGCCATGCAATCAATGCGTCAACCGCCTGCATGTACAAGGCATGATTGGCCTGCGGATGGGTGGGATCGATGGCCGACATCATGGTGCGGTCGCCCAAGTCTGTGAGCAGCATGAAGCCTTGCGCTTGTTGCCAAGCCAAAACCTGTGGCGCGTTCAAGCCAGCCACATTCATCAATTGGGCCACCTTCACAAAAGGCTCACAATTTTCCTTGTCAGGAGGGGCGTCCATCACGATCAGGCTGTCACCGGTTTGGGTGTCAACCCGCAAATAGCGCCTAAAACTGGCGTCTGCCGACGCAACTCGCAGCGTTTCTGGCCTGACCCCATGGGCAAGCGCCATTTCTGTCAGCCAAGCGGCACAGGCCATTTGGCGCTCGGGATCTGCCCAAAGCACCGTTGATTTCAAATTTTCATCAGGAGTCAAGATCTAGTTCCAAAATAAAAAGAGCATTGCCAACACTCATGGATAATCCATTCTACAAACACCCGTTAAACCGGACGATCGCCCTTGAAGACCCACCTGCCGTTTCAAACCTCTCAACTTGCACAGACTCTGACATTGTCTGGCATGTTGCTATGGCACTTGGTCAGTTTTGCGCAGGCCCAGACAAAACCACCACCTTCAGCACCATCTTCTTCAACGACATCTGCGCTTGAGACGCCCGGCCTTGTGCTCCAAAACAGCCCTCGTTTAGAAGAAAAGATTTCTGACCTCGAGAGGCGAAAGTCACCCATTCATGTCACAGGGCAAGGCATCAAAGCTCGCCAAGACCTGGATTTGGTCATCCAAGGCGATGCGACTTTAAGAAAACAAGGTCTGGTCATTCGATCGGACCGAATTGAGTACGACCAGTCACAAGAGTCCTTGAAAGCCGAAGGTCGCGTGCGCATTTCAAAAGAAGGAAACGTGTTTGAAGGCCCCTCATTGAATTTAAACCTCGACACGTTCCAAGGCAAGTTTTTACAACCGCAATATCAATTGCTCAAAGGCGGTGGCCATGGACGCGCGTCCGAAATTGAGTTCCTTGATTCGCAAAGGGCTGTCATCCGAAACGCCACGTACACCTCGTGCCCACGCGTACCTGGACCCAGTTGGTTACCAGAGTGGCTTCTCAAAGCGGCCAGCTTTCAAATCAATGAAGAAGAAAACACGATTCAAGCCAAGGACTTGCAGCTGCGTTTTAAAGACGTGCCTATTTTGGCCGCACCAAGCTTGACTTTCCCTTTAGACAACAACCGACACTCTGGGTTTTTGGCGCCACTCATTGGCATTGACTCCGTCAGTGGCATTGAAATTTCTTCCCCCTATTACTGGAACATTGCACCCCACCGCGATGCCACACTCACCACCACCCTCATGACCAAGCGTGGGGTGGCACTCGATTCAGAGTTTCGCTATTTAGAGCCCCTGTATCAGGGACAGACGCGCTTCAATTTGATGCCAGGCGACAGCCTGCGACAACAAGATCGGTGGGGCCTTTCAAGTCAGCATACCGGTGAAGTCGATACAGGCATTCCGTCTGTGGGCCGAGTGGGTCTGAACGTCAACATCAATCGCGTCAGTGATGACAATTATTGGCGAGATTTCCCGCGTGCGGGCTTGTCCCTGACGCAGCGACTGCTGCCTGCAAGCGGCTCACTTCACTGGTCGCAAGGTGATCTTTCCCTCATGGCGCAAGTGTTGCAGTTTCAGACCTTGCAAGACATCAGTTCACCCATCACACCGCCCTACAACCGCTCGCCTCAAATTCAAGCGCGTTACAACAAGTGGAATGTTCAGGGCTTTGACTGGTCACTGACTGCTGACACCACACGCTTCGAGGCCGACTACAGCCGAATACCCGGTGGCACCAACACCGTTTTGCGCAATGGTCAACGTAGTTTTGCAGCCATGCAGGTGAGTCGACCTTGGCTGCGATCTTGGGGCTTTGTCATTCCCAAGGTTCAACTGCACGGAACCCGCTATCAATGGGACACCGCATTGAGCAACGGCCAATACGAAGCCAATCGCTTGTTACCAACTTTCAGTTTGGACAGCGGCCTCGTTTACGAAAGAGATGCCCGCTTTTTCAATCGCGATTTGCGACAGACTTTGGAGCCTCGCGCTTACTTTGTGCGCACACCCTACAAAGATCAAAGCACATTGCCCAGTTACGACAGCGGCGCCACCGACTTCAACCTCACCACCATTTATTCAGAAAATCCTTATGTGGGACAGGATCGAATCGCCGATAACAACTTGGTAACTTTGGGTGTCAACAGTCGGTTTTTTGATGCCGACACAGGCGCAGAACTGGCGCGATTTGGCTTTGCGCAGCGCTTCCGATTTTCTGATCAATTGGTTCGACTGCCAGGCGAGTTGCCCGTTGCCTCGGGTTTCAGCGATATTTTGCTGGGTGCTGGCATGCGCTGGGACAACCGGTGGACCCTCGATGCAACCCTGCAGTTTGACGCACAAACCCACAAATCGACGCGCAGCACCCTCACCACACGCTACAACCCAAGTCCGTACAAAGTGTTCAACACGGCTTACCGCTTCACGCGCGATCAAAGTGAGCAAATTGATGTGGGCTGGCAGTGGCCTCTGCGAGACTTTACGTTTGCAAAAGACGCGCCTTCATCGCCCTACGCGCAAACGCTTGTGCCAGGTCAAGGCCTGGGTGCAGACAGGTGGTACAGCGTTGGCAGGATGAACTTCAGCTTAAAAGACCGCAAAATAGTCGATACTTTGCTTGGTTTTGAATACGATGCGGGTTGTTGGCTGGGTCGCGTGGTTTACGAACGCCTTCAAAGCACGACCAGCACCTCCCGAAGCCGAATTTTGTTTCAACTCGAATTTGTGGGTTTAGCCAGAGTTGGCTCTAGCCCCTTGAAAACATTGCGCGACAATATCCCCCGTTATCAGTACCTCCGCGAAGACTTGGCGCCTACCAGCAGATTTACCAACTATGACTAATTTTTCAGCCCTTCATTCCTTGCAAGTACCGCAAGCCAAAGCACCCGCTAAGCTGCACGCTGTGGGTCAGGTATTGCGTCCCCTGAGTCTGTCATTGTTGATCGCGATGGGTGTTACTTTTGCAGTGCAGGCGCAAACTTCCGTCAAAGCACGGTCTGCAGATTTCATCGTGGCAGTGGTCAACTCAGAACCCATCACCAACAACGAAGTACAAGCGCTGAAAGCAAGGCTTGAAAAAGAATTGCCGCCTGGTACCAAATTGCCTGAAGGACAAAGCTTGGACAAACAAGCGCTTGATCAATTGATCATTGAAAAAGCGCAACTACAAGTGGCGCGTGAAAATGGCATTCGAATTGAAGAAAACGAAATTGAGCTGACCTTGCAAAACATTGCCCGCCAAAACCAATTGACCAAAGAGCAATTGTTCCAACGATTGGGTCAAGAGGGTCTGACCTTGGCGGCATTTCGTGAACAAGTTCGTACACAATTGGTCATCAATCGACTGCGCGAGCGTGAAGTTGAAAATCGCTCACGCATTTCAGACGCAGACGTTGAAAAAGAAATTCAAGCGCGGCAACTGAACAGTCAAGGCAATGCCCTTGCCATGGATTTGAACTTGGCAATGATCTTGATTGCAGTTCCTGAAAACAGCTCTGCCACCGAAATTGCTGCATTGCAAGCCAAGGCGCAACAGGTTTCACAAAGGGCAAAAAGCGGCGAGAACTTTGCCAATTTGGCGACCAGTTTTTCTCAAGCCGCCGACAAAGGCGCCAATGGTGGCGAGATGGGTCTGCGTTCTGCCGATCGCTATCCAACCTTGTTTGTACAGAGCGTTGCCACCCTCAAGAAGGGAGATGTGTCTGATCCCATTCGATCTGGCGCTGGCTTTCACATTTTGAAAGTCTTAGAGAAAAAACAAAGTGACATGAGTGGCACCACCATTGTCCAAACGCGTGCACGCCACATTTTGTTGCGACTTGGCAATGACATGACGGAGAGCGCTGCGCGCAATCGTTTGTTGAGTTTCAAGCAGCGCATTCAAGCGGGTACCGACTTTGCAGAATTGGCGCGACAGTTTTCGCAAGATGGCAGCGCGGCATCGGGTGGCGATTTGGGCTGGGCTGCCCCTGGACAATTTGTGCCTGAGTTTGAAGAGGTCATGGCACAACTCAGGCCTGGTCAAGTCAGCGAGCCCTTGGTCTCCCGATTTGGCGTCCACCTCATTCAAGTCATGGAGCGTCGTGACGCGCCTGTGACTTTGCGTGAACAGCGTGAAATTGTCCGCAACCAATTGCGTGAGAAAAAAATAGAAGAGCTTTACACAACATGGCTTGAAGAATTGCGCGGCCGCGCCTATATTGAGTTGCGCGATCCGCCTCAATGAAGCACATCGCGCGCAAACGATTTGGTCAACACTTCCTGTCTGATGGCGGGATCATTGACGCCATTGTGGATGCCATTCACCCCGAAGCGGGTCAAGCCATGGTTGAGATTGGACCCGGTCTTGCGGCGCTCACACAACCCTTGGTCGAACGTTTAGGACACCTGACAGTCATTGAGCTTGACCGTGATTTGGCTGTGCGTCTTCGACTGCACAAACAACTCAGCGTGGTTGAGTCGGATGTTTTGAAGGTCAACTTTACAGAGTTGTTCAAAGGTCAAAAACTGCGTGTCGTTGGCAATTTGCCTTACAACATTTCAACGCCTATTTTGTTTCACTTACTGACGCATGTCGACGTCATTGAAGACCAGCACTTCATGCTCCAGAAAGAAGTGATTGATCGGATGGTGGCATCACCGGCGACATCTGATTACGGCCGCTTGTCTGTCATGTTGCAGTGGCGTTATGACATGGAAAATGTTCTGTTTGTGCCACCCGAGAGTTTTGAGCCGCCGCCTCGCGTCGACAGTGCGGTTGTCAGAATGATTCCTCGCACAACACCCGCCCCAGTTGATTTTCAGTTGTTCGAAAAAATGGTGCAGGTTGCATTTAGTCAGCGCCGCAAGTTGCTAAGACACACTTTGGGTGCTTGGCTGACTGAAAGAAATTTTGCCGGCACGTTCAATGTGCAGCGCCGCGCAGAAGAAGTGCCCGTTCAGGAATATCTTGACTTGGCGGTTCAATTGAAACCTTCAACATTGAAATCTTAAGGCCCATCGCGCCAAGAAAAAAGCTGCAAAGACTTTACGTCCTTGCAGCTTTTTATTTGCTTGCGTGCAGCTTATGCAGCGGCGAGCCAGTAGCCTGCGTTAAAGGGGCTGCTCATGCGAAGCGCCAAGGGCGACACATCAACCAACTTATCGGTTGGCATTTTTTCGCTTTCTTCCGCCACAATTTCTAAACCGTCGGCATCCAACTCAGGTGTCGGCTCAGGCATCTTGTCTGCAACACCATTGGTGGCACGGGCAACAGAGAAAGAATAGAAACAACGGAACGGTATCTTGCGATCACCCCAATAGTCGGCGGTGTCTCTGAAAATATCGAGCAATTGTTCGCGCGCTTCTTTGTCAAACTTAGAGTTTGCGGGAATGTGCTCCAACACCACGATGAAGCCAGGCTGAGGGCCAGACTTGTGAACAGGGTCGGTCATGCTGTCGTACAGCGCATCAAAGTTTTTGCCAAAGTGGGTTGGCAGTGTGAACTGTGCAGCAATCAAATCCAACACGTCTTGCTTGCTTTGCGCTTTTGACAAATTGGCGTACAAGAAATGCTGACCCAGACTTTGGGCTGTTTCTTGCAAGTCGCTCACGCGAAATGCGCGAATTGACTGAACGATATTGGTCCTCACACCTTTAAGCAGTGTTTCTTGATCTTGTCGAATGGGCTTGTCCATCGCCTTGCTCTCTTTTCAATTTATAACCAGCCTTGTGGGCTTTTTTACCTAACACTGAGCATCCGAATGGGGACGCTCAACTCTTGTCTCATACGAAGCTTTGCCGCTTGATCACCTGGTCGGTGGGCTGACAATTTCCCGAAAACTTGCGTAGTGGTCTTGGGTGTAATAACACTGCTTAGGCAAGCTTGGTTTTTCACCACCACACACAATTCTTCGAGCACCTCGATTTTTCACCCCTGGGGTTCTGACGGTATATTCGCGGTAAAACCCGCGCTCTGCTTTGGGCAATAGCCGCTCTCGATTGCCAAAAACAACGCCATCCTTTTCGTAACGAAATGGCCCACCTTGTAGGATGAGTTGGTATGTTTCTTGGCCCTCTTTGGGCAACTCTTGCAACGCAATGGGTGCGGTGATAACTGCATCAGATGCTGTTTTGGCATGCACCAAACTAGTGCAAGAACCCCAAAACAAGCTCAGCGTGATGGCGATGGCAGCAAAATTAAGCGATTTACGTCGCCAAGAAATGCTGTTAAACACCACCGCAGAATCCGATCACACCCATTTGTACCCTCAAAATCCTCGGGTTAACCCGGAAATTCGAAGGCGCTAGTTTGCCGCAATGCACAAAAAAATGCAAGTACTTTCCCCAATTTTGGGGATTTCCAAGCAAGCGTCCGATTTGGGCTCAGCCGGCCTCAAAAGGCCTGGCTGAGTGAAAGATCAACAAATGTGAGCGAACGGTTAGCGAACAGCGTTAGCGTCTGCGACGGTCAAAGCCGTCATGTTCACAATGCGACGCACCGTGGCGCTAGGGGTCAAGATGTGAACGGGTTTGGCGGCACCCAATAAAACGGGGCCAACCGCAATGTTGCCGCCAGCTGCTGTTTTGAGCAGGTTGTATGAAATGTTGGCCGCATCGATGTTGGGCAAGACCAAGAGGTTGGCATCGCCATACAAGGAGCTGTTGGGCATTAGAAGGGCACGAGAGGCGCCATCCAAGGCAATGTCACCATGCATTTCGCCATCGACTTCTAACCAGGGTGCGTTCTTTTGCAACAAGGCCAAGGTGTCCCGCATTTTGATGGCGCTAGGTTCATTGGACGTACCAAAATTGGAATGCGACAGCAAAGCCACTTTCGGACGAATGCCAAAGCGTTTCATTTCGTGAGCTGCCATGACAGTGATCTCGGCCAACTGCTCTGCGGTGGGGTCGTAATTGACATGCGTGTCCACCAAGAACACTTGGCGGTTGGGCAGCATCAAGCCATTCATGCAGGCAAATGTATTTACGCCGGCGCGTTTGCCAATGACTTGCTCCACATAGGGCAAGTGCGTCGCATTGGTACCCCAAGTTCCGCAAATCAGCCCGTCCACGTCGTCTTTGTGCAGCAACATGGCACCAATCAAGGACAAACGACGGCGCATTTCAATTTTGGCCATCTGAACTGTGATCCCTTTGCGCTCTGTCATGCGGTGATAGGTTTGCCAGAAATCCCGATAACGGTCGTCTTGCTCGACATTGACCACTTCGTAATCGAGCCCTTCCTTGAGGCGCAAGCCAAACTTCTCAATGCGCTCGGCAATGACTGCAGGACGGCCAATGAGGGTAGGACGGGCCAAGCCTTCATCGGCAACAATTTGAGCTGCACGCAAGACGCGTTCTTCCTCGCCTTCGCTGTAGGCCACGCGCTTTTTGAGACCGCGTTTGGCAGCTTGGTAAATGGGCTTCATGGTGGTACCCGACGCGTACACAAAGCTTTGCAAGCGTTCGCGATAGGCTTCCATGTCGGTGATGGGGCGCATGGCAACGCCGCTGTCGGCCGCAGCTTGCGCCACCGCCGGTGCAATTTTGATCATCAAGCGAGGATCGAATGGCTTGGGAATGAGGTATTCAGGGCCAAAGACCAATGGCTCACCCGCGTAAGCGGCTGCCACAACTTCACTTTGCTCTGCTTGCGCCAATTCGGCAATGGCATACACCGCTGCAATTTCCATCTCTTGGGTGATGGTGGTCGCGCCACTGTCCAATGCCCCTCTGAAAATATAAGGGAAGCACAAAACATTGTTGACTTGGTTGGGGTAGTCGGTTCGACCCGTGGCCATGATGGCGTCGTCGCGAACAGCCTTGACATCTTCCGGAAGAATTTCTGGATTGGGGTTGGCCAAGGCAAAAATCAGTGGCTTGGCTGCCATTCTTTTCACCATGTCTTGTTTTAAAACACCGCCAGCAGACAGACCCAAGAAAACGTCGGCACCGTCAATGGCTTCGGCCAAGGTGCGCATGCTTGTTTTTTGAGAGAACTGAATTTTGTCTTCGTCCATCAACTCAGTGCGGCCTTCATACACCAGGCCCGCCAAGTCAGTGACCCAAATGTTTTCTCGGCGAATGCCCAACTTGAGCAACAGGCCCAAACAGGCAAGGGCAGCAGCGCCTGCACCGGAAGTGACCAATTTAACTTGACTGGGGTCTTTACCGACCACTTTCAAACCATTCAGAATGGCAGCGCCCACCGTGATGGCTGTGCCGTGTTGATCGTCGTGAAAGACTGGGATTTTCATGCGCTCGCGCAACTTGCGCTCGACATAGAAGCAATCCGGTGCTTTGATGTCTTCGAGGTTGATACCGCCAAAAGTTGGCTCTAAAGCTGCAATGATTTCAACCAATTTTTCTGGGTCTTTTTCATTGATCTCGATGTCAAAAACATCAATGCCAGAAAACTTTTTAAACAAAACCGCTTTGCCCTCCATGACGGGCTTGCCCGCCAAGGGGCCAATGTCACCCAGGCCCAAAACAGCTGTGCCATTGGTGACCACGCCGACCAAATTACCGCGGCTGGTGTATTTGAAAGCGGCTGCAGGGTCTTTGACGATTTCTTCGCAGGGGGCAGCAACACCTGGCGAGTAAGCCAAAGCCAAGTCGTGCTGATTGACCAATTGCTTGGTGGCCGCAATGGAAATTTTTCCGGGGGTAGGGAACTCGTGATATTCGAGCGCAGCACGGCGCAATTGGGCGCGTCGTTCTTCTGAATTGGCCTTGGCCATGTCATGTCTCCTGTTGGTCGGCAGAGGCCCTGCTATTTGGACAGGGGCTTAAGTTCTGCATCATCACATTCTAGACCTCAGCAGAAGCTGAGGCCCTGAAGAAAAACCACATTCAAAGTAGGTAGTGTTTTAACTTCTGAGCAAAAGACAACTGAGAATAAAAAGCAAGGCCGATCATTAGGCCTTCATCAAAGCTTCAATTTCTTCTACTTTGACGGGCACATCGCGGGTGATCAACTCACAACCATTGGCCGTGACGACGGCATCGTCTTCAATGCGAATACCAATGTTGTGGAAGCGCTCTGGGACGCCTGGCGCAGGTCGAACATAGATGCCTGGTTCGATGGTTAAAACCATGCCAGGACGCAAGATGCGGCTGGGACGATCTTTGATCAGCTCGCCACTCAAAGGATCTTTGCGCTCGCTGTAAGTGCCTACTTCCGAAGGCTCCACATAGCTGCCGCAATCGTGCACATCCATGCCAAGCCAATGGCCAGTGCGGTGCATGTAAAACTGAAAATAACTCCTGTTGGCAATCACATCTTGTGCATTGCCCACCTTGTTGGCATCGAGCAAGCCCACATCCAACATGCCTTGCGCCAAGACTTTGACGGTGGCTTCGTGAGGGTCAACAAAGCGCGCGCCTTCATGCGTTGCTGCAATGGCGGCTTCTTGGGATGCCAGCACCAGTTCATAAAGTTCACGTTGCGCGGCGCTGAATTTGCCATTGGCGGGAAAGGTTCGCGTGATGTCGCTGGCATAGCCATCGAGCTCGCAGCCTGCATCGATCAACACCAAATCGCCATTCAAAATAGGCGCAGCATCGGCGCGGTAGTGCAGAACACAAGCGTTGGCACCGCCCGCCACGATCGAGCCATAGGCCGGGTATTGAGAGCCGTGTCGCCGAAATTCGTGCAGCAATTCGGCATCCAGGTGATATTCACGAACATCTTTACCCGCACGCAACATTGAGGCTGAGAGCTTCATGGCACGTATGTGAGCGCCCGCACTGATTTGAGAAGCACGGCGCATGATGGCCAACTCGTGTGCATCTTTGACCAAACGCATTTCGTCCAAAATGCCGCACACATCTCGTTGTTGCTCTGGGCACAAGGCCCCATAACGCACCCGAGCACGCACAGCATTCAGCCCCGTTTCAATGCGAGCAGACAAATTTTTGTGGGTTGCAAACGGATACCAGACCACCGACTTGTTTTCGAGCAAGGGGGGCAACTTGGCATCCAAAGCCGAAATGGACCACGCATCGTTCACACCCAAACGCGCAGGTGCAGCTTCGGGGCCCAAACGCACACCGTCCCAAATTTCACGCTCTAAATCTTTGGGTTGGCAAAACAAACTGCTATGACCCTCAGATGTCACCACCAACCACGCATTGGGTTCTGTGAAGCCAGTCAGGTAGTAGAAGTAGCTGTCATGCCGAAACAAAAAATCACTGTCGCGGTTGCGTTGTTGCTCTGGGGCAGTGGGAATGATGGCAATGCTGTTGGGCGCTTGCGCGGCCATTTGTGCAGCCAGTTTCGCGCGGCGTTGTGCGTACAGGTTGGAATCAAAGGTCATGATAAGCAGGGGTTTAAATTGTGATCAGAGTTTAATGGTTGAACGGGGCTTGATTTAAGTCTCGCAAGCGCTCTGGGGTACCCACATCCGTCCAGGGTCCCGTATACAGGCTGGCACTGACCTGACCCCGGTCCATAGCGGCCCGAAGCATGGGCGCCAGAGGGGCCGCAGCCCCTTGCGGATTGCCCTCAGGCATGCCCGTGATGGCAGGGTCAAAAAATTCTTTTTTGTACAAGGCAAACGTGCTGAAAGTGAACAACGTCGCGGGCTTTGGTAGGTTCAGCGCCAAGCCCTCAGGCGACAGGCCAAAGTCGCCACCAAGGTTGTGGGCCGGGTTGGGCACCAGCCAAATGTGAGCCAATTTGTCACTCGCCTCAAAATCTTTGGCAGCTTGATTTGAAAAGTCAAAAGCTGGCGCAAAGATATCGCCAGCGACCACCCAAAAAACGGACGCTAAATAGGGCAAGGCACGCACAATACCGCCGGCCGTCTCAAGTGCATAGCCAAAGTCTTGACCTTCATGAGAATAGCGCAGCCGAACGCGGCCGACCTTGGGCAAATCGGGGTTCAAACCGAAGTGGGTTTCAATTTGCGGGCCCAACCATGCGGTGTTGATGAGCTGATCGTGGTGCCCGGCTTTGGCCAATGCCTCCATGTGCCACTGCATCAATGGCTTGTTGTGGACTTTCAGCATGGGCTTGGGCGTTTGATCGGTCAGGGGCCGCATTCGCTCCCCACGACCGGCCGCCAACACCATGGCACTTGCCAAGTCATTGGCTGAAGTTCCCATCCACACTTTTGGTGATTCAGGAGACAAATTGGATTCCAAGGTATTCAATCGCATGGCGCTATGTTGCCATGCTGTAGGGGTTAAGCAAGCTCATGGGCAGTAAAATATCGGGTTAACCAGTGATTCACTCGTCATCTACCCCGACCTTTTATTTGGAGCCCCCATGGCAATCACCCAACCCGCAGCTCAACAAATGGCCAACGCAATCCGTGCCCTGGCCATGGACGCTGTTCAACAAGCCAATTCGGGTCACCCTGGTGCGCCCATGGGCATGGCCGATATGGCCGTGGCTTTGTGGGGCGAGCACTTGCAACACAACCCCAAAAACCCGCACTGGGCCAATCGTGATCGATTTGTTTTGTCCAATGGCCACGGCTCCATGCTCATTTATGCATTGCTGCACCTGACAGGCTACCCCTTGCCCATGACCGAGTTGAAAAACTTCCGTCAGTTGCACAGCAAAACCGCCGGACACCCCGAAGTCGGGATCACACCCGGCGTTGAAACCACCACCGGCCCTCTGGGACAAGGCATTACCAATGCCGTGGGCATGGCCTTGGCAGAAAAATTGTTGGCCACTGAATTCAACCAACCCGGCCACAACATCGTCCATCACCACACGTATGTGTTCATGGGCGATGGTTGCTTGATGGAAGGCATCAGCCACGAAGCGTGCGCATTGGCTGGCGCGTGGAAGCTCAACAAGCTGATCGCCCTCTACGACGACAACGGCATTTCCATCGACGGCCAGGTGGCCCCTTGGTTCATTGACAACACACCCCACCGCTTTGCAGCCTATGGCTGGAACGTGATTGACGCTGTGGACGGGCATGATGCAGCGGCTGTGAGCAAAGCCATTGCCGATGCCAAAAATAGCGCAGACAAGCCCACCCTGATCGTTTGCAAAACAGCCATTGGTAAAGGTAGCCCCAACCGCGCCAACACTTCTAAAGCACACGGCGAACCTTTGGGCGCAGAAGAGATCAAACTGACTCGCGAAGCACTGGGTTGGACACACGAGCCATTCGTCATTCCGAAAGATATTTACGCCAACTGGGATGCCAAACAAAGTGGTACTGCGCGTGAAGCCGAATGGAACAAAGCGTTTGCCGCCTACAAAGCTGCACACCCTGCTTTGGCCAAAGAATTTGTGCGACGCATGAAGGGCGACTTGCCCAAGAACTTTGCGCAAACAGCCGTTGATGCCGTCATTGCAGCGCACACCAAAGCAGAAACCGTCGCCAGCCGCAAGGCCAGCCAATTGGCACTGGAAGCTTTCACGGCGGCGCTGCCTGAAATGTTGGGTGGCTCTGCCGACCTGACCGGCTCTAACCTCACCAACACGTCGTCTACACCCGCTTTGCGCATGAACTTGGCTGGCGATGTGGTGAAAAATGACAAAGGCCAAATGGGCCGTCACATCAACTATGGTGTGCGCGAATTTGGCATGGCCGCCATCATGAATGGCGTGACCTTGCACGGTGGTTTCATTCCTTACGGTGGCACCTTCCTGACGTTCAGCGATTACTCACGCAACGCCATTCGCATGGCCGCGCTCATGAAGCAACGCGTGATCCATGTGTTCACCCACGACTCCATTGGCTTGGGCGAAGACGGCCCCACCCACCAGTCCATCGAACACGCGGCCAGCTTGCGCTTGATCCCTGGTCTCGATGTATGGCGTCCTGCTGATACCGCAGAAACCACTGTGGCATGGGCCGTAGCGCTGGAAAACAAAGACCGTCCTACAGCCTTGCTGTTGTCGCGTCAAAACTTACCTTACTCACCCAAATCTGATTTGGGTGAGATCAGCCGCGGTGCTTATGTATTGGCTGAGCCTTCACGCGTTGGCATCAAGAAAACCAAAGCCGTCATCATTGCCACAGGTTCTGAAGTTCAATTGGCTTTGAAAGCACAAGAAATATTGGCGGCGAAGAAAATTGGTGTGCGTGTGGTGTCGATGCCCAGCACCACCACCTTCGATCGTCAAACCAGCAGTTACAAATCCGACGTGTTGCCCGCGGGCTTGCCCCGCGTTGCAGTTGAAATGGGCAGCACCGACGGATGGTGGAAGTATGGTGTGGCAGCAGTTGTCGGCATCGACACCTATGGCGAATCAGCACCTGCACCCGTGCTCTTCAAACACTTCGGGTTCACGGCAGAGAACGTGGCCGAGACCGTGCAAGCAGCATTGCAAAAAAAATAATTTTTAAACGCAATCTGAATGATGCTTTGCACTTGAAACAGTTTCAAATTTAACTTTAAAGGGAATAGATCATGGCGATCAAAGTAGGTATCAACGGTTTTGGCCGTATCGGCCGCATGGTGTTTCGTGCTGCCGTTCAAAATTTTTCTGACATTGAAGTGGTTGGCATCAACGACTTGCTCGAGCCTGATTACTTGGCTTACATGCTCAAGTACGACAGCGTGCACGGTCGCTTCAAAGGTGACGTGTCTGTCGACGGCAACAACCTGATTGTGAATGGCCGCAAAATTCGTTTGACCCAAGAGCGCGATCCTTCTGCACTCAAGTGGAACGAAGTCGGCGCTGACATTGTGATCGAAGCCACTGGTTTGTTCTTGGACAAAGCTTCCGCCGAAAAACACTTGGCCGCTGGCGCTAAAAAAGTGTTGATGTCTGCACCTTCCAAAGACGACACTCCCATGTTCGTGTTTGGCGTGAACGACAAAACTTATGCCGGTCAGGCCATTGTGTCCAATGCCTCTTGCACCACCAACTGCTTGGCACCCGTGGCCAAAGTGTTGAACGACAAGTGGGGCATCAAGCGCGGTTTGATGACCACCGTTCACGCA
>JBIKJX010000178.1:0-4560 GCA_044360785.1 Limnohabitans sp. | reverse complement strand
CATGGCTGCTATTGGAAGAAATGCAGCTTCTGCGATGTCAGCCTTGATTACATTTCCCGCTATGAAACGGCCTCTGCCGCTTTGTTGGTCGATCGGATTGAACAAATCGTGGCCGAAACTGGCCAAACTGGCTTTCACTTTGTGGATGAAGCTGCGCCCCCTAAAGCTCTCAAAGCTTTGGCCGAAGAACTGATTCGCAGAAAGGTGCACATTTCTTGGTGGGGCAACATTCGGTTTGAAAAAACCTTCACACCTGAATTGGCAGAACTGTTGGCGGAGAGTGGCTGCATCGCCATGTCGGGGGGTCTCGAAGTAGCCTCCGACCGCCTGCTCAAGCTCATGAAAAAAGGTGTCTCGGTAGAACAGGTCGCGCAGGTCACCAAGGGATTTTCAGAAGCAGGCATCTTGGTGCATGCCTACTTGATGTACGGTTTTCCAACCCAAACGCTACAAGACACCGTGGATGCCTTGGAGTATGTCCGCCAGCTTTTTGAAAATGGCTGTATTCAAAGCGGCTTCTTCCATCGCTTTGCATGCACAGTGCATTCACCCGTCGGTTTAAATCCAGACGAATACGGCATTGAATTGATCCCCTTGCCGCCCGTCACTTTTGGAAAAAATGACATTGGTTTCATTGACCCAACAGGTGTCGATCACGATCTTCTGGGCCTGGGTCTCAAGAAAGCCATCTACAACTACATGCACGGCATCGGCTTAGAAGAAGATGTGCGAACCTGGTTTCAAGATGCACTCAGCGAACATTCAAATGGAAAACGCAGTACTTTGAAATTCCCGAAAAGTTCAGTGCCACGTCACCAAATTGAAAAAGCACTGCTCAAGGGCTAGGATAAACCTTGGAAGACAAGGCCTTGCCATTGGCGTCAACCTTCACCAATGCCATGTCACCCGATCCGATGTTTTGACCCATAAATTCAGCAATGTTGACGTGATGCGTCACCAAAATCAAGGCTTGGTCCCGCTTGGATTTCAGTTGATTTGAAATGAACTTTTGAAGTCTGACATTGCTTTGTGGGCCCTGTCGCATGTCATCAAAAAATGAATTCAGAGATGCTTCATGAACGGGCGTTCCAAAGCCTAATTTTTCGGCAGTCTCTTTGCAACGACACCAAGCACTGCTGTAAACAAGCGCCTGATTAAGCCCTTGATCTTTCAGCCACTGACCAATGCGCTGCGCCTGTTCACGACCTTTGCTGTCCAAATTTCTTTGCGTTTTGCAGTCTTGTAAGTTGTAGCCGGAGGGGTCGCCAATACCGGGTGCCAAGGCATGCCGTATCAACAAGACGTAGTCCGTCCTTTTCAACGCATCAGACAGCTCGCTGGCGCTTGCGACTGAAGCACCCAACAAGCCGAGCGCCACACTCAAGACGAATCGCCGGGCTATTGAGAACATCCGTTTTTGAATCATTCCGATTGGCCTGTTTGATTGGTTTGCTGACTTGAGCCCGAAGTTCCTGCGGGGTTCAACGTTTCAAGTTTGGGCATGGCCATTTTTTCACCGTCCCACTGCTGTCCGCACCAGCATCGACCCTCTGGATCGATGATGCAGGTGCCCGTACCACAACATCTTGGATCTTCGTTCATTCAACTCTCCTTCGAGACATTTTCAAATTACCAGGGTATTTCGTGGCCAGCATGGTCTACAAATTGCGCACGACCTGTGGGCTTTAATTGAGACAACACCTGCATCAACTTCGCGACCGATTCTTCTGGCCTAATGCTGTCTTGTGCCGATGCAAACTTGGCACTCAAATTCGATTGAACCGTACCAGGTTGCAATGCGGCAAAAATGCCCAAGGGTCTTTTTCTGCTAGCCTCAATGGCGGCCGTTTGAAGCAACATATTTCTAGCGGCTTTGGCAGCCCGATAGCCATACCAACCGCCTTTGAAATTGTCTTGAATACTGCCCACACGCGCTGACAGGGTGGCATAACAAGCCACCTCTTGCGTCAAGAGCAAAGGGAAAAAATGTTTCATCAGCAAAGCCGGTCCCACCGCATTCACTTCAAACTGTCGCAAAAGTTGTTTTGAATTCAAGGCTTCCAAGCGCTTCTCAGGGCCTTGCTCATCGATGGTCAATGCGCCTGTGGCATCAATGATCCATTTGAATTCACACGCGCCATCGTGACCTGCAGATTTGCGGAGAACAGAAGCACAATGCGCCATGCTGTCTTCGTTTTCCAATTCAAAATGCAGGCCGCTGACTGCATTCTTTTGACGTGACAGGCCCACAGCCAAACTGCACTGAGAATCACTTTCAAAATGCTTTAAAAATGCGTGTCCAATGGCACCACTCGCGCCCAAGACCAATGCTTGATATTGGCTCATGAATGACGTGCATCCCACTTCAATAAATATTTTTGAACGGTTGGCCGAATGGGCAAAAACATTTTGTAACCCAACTGAATGGCCCAGCTGAAAGGCCAAATCGAAAAGACGCGACCCGCCAGGCGCCAGCCGCGCAATTCCAGCCAAAGCCTTGCAAACGCCGCGCCGCCTTCAAATAAATGACCTTCTGCATCGCGCACATGAAAGTAGGCCATGGCACGTTGGCAACTCAAACCCTCACCCAAAGTGGCATCGTCGTTGGCCCGATAGTTGACACTGACGTCATGCCACACCAATTGCGCGGCATCAGGATTGCTTCTGTAAAACGCAATCTCGCGCCTGCACAAAGGGCAACTGCCGTCGTAATAAATGGTCAAAGGGGCCATGCGTCAAATTTCACCTGCAGCGATTTGTCTTAAAGCTTGCTCAAAGACAGCAGCAGGTTGCCCGCCAGAAATTAAGTGTTTGTCATTGATGATGACTGCAGGCACCGAGTGAATACCAGCCTGTTGATAGAACTGTTCAATCTCTCTTACTTCTTGGCTGTAGGTATCTGAGGACAAAATATTTTGAGCCTCTGCCACATCCAAACCAACGGATGCAACGACTGCCAGCAATACTTCATTCGACTCAATCACTTCAGCACGGCCCTGATAAGACGCCAACAAGGCACGTTTCAAAGCATGTTGACTGCCTTCTGGCCCTTTGACGCCAGCCCAATGCAACAAGCGGTGCGCATTGAACGTGTTGTAAACCCGACCCCGCCCCCCTGGATTGAACTTGAAACCCACTTCTTCACCTCTCGCGGAAATGTTGGCGCGAATTTGGGCTTGTTGTTCAGGGGTCGAGCCATATTTTTGCGTGAGGTGCTCGCTTAAATCTTGGCCGCCTGGCGCCATGTTGGGGTTCAACTCGAAAGGTTGAAAATGAAACTGCGCTTGCACTTCCCCCTTGAGTTTTTCGAGCGCTTGATCCAAAGCGCCTAAGCCAACCGCGCACCAGGGACAGGCAATGTCAGAGACGAAGTCAATTTTCAACGTAGCAGCCATGGCAAAAGAATTTCATGTAAAAGTCAGATATTGCCTCAAATATTGGAAAATCGGATCATCGGACCCAGATTCCATGCTTTGACTAGGGATCTTTGACCCCCCTACCTAATAGGACGACCATGAAAATTTTGTGTTTAAACGGCATCAACTTGAACATGTTTGGCAAACGTGATCCTGCCCAGTACGGCACCATCACCTTGGCCGAAATTGATGCGCAGGTTAAAAAATTAGGCACCGAACTGGGCGCTGAAGTGACTTGCTTTCAAACCAACTTTGAAGGTGCCATGGTCGAGAAAATTCACGAAGCCCATGCAGTCAAAGTCGATGCTGTGATGATCAATGCTGGCGCTTGGACACATTACAGTTACGGCATTCGAGATGCGCTGGCCATCCTGAAGTGCCCCATCATTGAAGTGCACATGTCCAACATTCACGCCAGAGAAGCATTTCGCCACCAATCTGTCATTGCTGAAATTGCCAAAGGCCAAATTGCAGGCTTCGGCGTTGACAGTTATTTGTTGGGATTGCGTGCGGCTGTATCGGCCATCAAAGCAGCGGCCTAAACCAAACTCAGGGTGTGTTTCAAAGCGCGGTGAAACTCAATGGGGCTTTCATACTGCACCCAATGCCCCATGCCTTCGACCAATTGCCACAAGACCAAATTGGGCGTGACTTGCTTGAACATGCGTTCAACTTCGGGCAAGCGCTCTAAATAAAACGCGTCGAATTCACCATAAATCACATGCACAGGGCATGTGATTTTGGGCATGGTTTCAACCAGTACTGGCGTCGATGACAAACGCCGACGGGTCATTCGATCTCGAACCACATTCAAGACATGCAGTCTCATGGCCAACTCGTCCAAATTGGCTTCATCGTGCAACATCAAGCCCAACAAATTGTGACGATGTGCTTGCGCTTGTAGCGCTTCTGTTGCCAAATGGCGCCAGCCCTTCAAAGGAATTCTTTTGGGAGATGCCAAGCCAAATCCTGGCGCGCCCACCATGACCAAGCTTTGCGCATCTTGCGGATATTGGGCTAACCACAATGCGGCAGTCATGCCGCCAAATGAAAAGCCCATCAGAATGTTGTTGTCGTGTCGGCGCATGAGTTGCCAAGCCACATGAAGGGGCTCAACCAAAGCATCGGCATCTCCCCCCTTGGC
>JBIKJX010000177.1:0-4565 GCA_044360785.1 Limnohabitans sp. | reverse complement strand
GCCAACCAGTTGGTGGCGGCAATCAACGCAAAAACGGCTCAAACTGGTGTGACTGCAGCCCTTAAAGAAGGTACAACAGATCAACTTACCTTGACAGCAACTGATGGTAGAAACATCACGACAACACTTGGTGATGCTGTTCCAGGTGGATTGGAAAATTTCGCTGATGCTGGATCCACCACGACATATGCTGCGCTCACCTTGACCTCAACGAAAGGTAATTCAACCATTGGCATCACTGGCGGTGATGGCGGCATCGCTAAAGTTGGTATCGCAAGTGGTGACTTAACAGACGGCAAATTAACCTTGGCCGCCTCCACTGTGACGGGTCAAACTGTCAGTGCGGTTGATTTGTCAACACAAGCAAACGCACAGAAAGCGTTGTCAATCCTTGACGCTGCGATCGACACTGTGACTAACAGCCGTGCCAACTTGGGTGCTTACCAAAACCGCTTTGAAGCTGCCATTTCCAACTTGGAAACCACTTCAACCAACTTGCAAGCTTCACGCAGCCGCATTTTGGACACTGACTATGCTAAGGAAACAACCAACTTGGCAAAATCTCAGATCGTTCAACAAGCTGCTACTGCAATGTTGGCGCAAGCTAATCAGTCTTCACAGTCTGTCTTGGCTTTGTTGAAATAATCTTCAACAGCTCTAAAAAAGGTCACTTCGGTGGCCTTTTTTTTCGTCTTTTGCTTCCCATGGTTATAAGATGTTGGCTTAGCGCAAAGTCAATGAATCAATTGCACAAGCTTTTGAGAGTTCAAGGATCTACTTCTAAATGAGCGTTCAACACCCGGCTCCCAACATTGCTGTCGTTTTGCACCTAAGCAACCCAGCCCTGTGGCCCTCTTATTGGGAATCTTTGCAGCTACTGCCCCACTCCACCACTTTCTTTGTATCGACCACGCTCGACAAAAAAGAGACTGTGCAGGCTTTGCTTCATCAAGACCTGCCCCATGCTCAATTGTTTGCATTTGAAGGCAGAGGTCGAGATTTTGGCGCACTGGTGTCTTTGCTCAAGTTGGTTCAACTTGATTCATTTGATTGGGTGCTCAAACTCCACACCGGCAATACCGAGTTTTATTCAGACACGCCCAACGATCAATGGCTGATGAAACTGGTTCGCGGCTTGGTCCCAATTGGCCGCCTTTCTTTGGTCTTTGACTTTTTGCAAAAAAACACATCAGTGGGTTTTGCGGGTCCCCACGGGCAACGTTGGCCACTCAAAAAGCTTTTTTACAATGAAAACACTGTCAAACAATGGAATCAATTAACGTCTGGTCGCAGTCAAAGTGACTTTCCACAAGATCCCTTTTTCATGGCGGGCGGGATGTTCTGGGCCAGAGGCAGCGTCTTCAAAGGCTTTGCCAATTTAAAACTCGATCAAAACCAGTTTGAGGTAGACAGTCCCGAACTTGACGGCACTTTGGCGCACGTTTTAGAGCGCTTTGTTTGTTTAATTGCACACGATCAGAGCCTCACAGTGGAAGGTTTTGACTTTAGCGATTTTTCTCAATGGGTATCGCAAAGAGTCCTAACGGTATACCAGCGGCGGCATTTTGAGACCTTCATTGCAAGTAACAGCAACAAGCCGCAGATTCAGATTATTGTTCGCTGCCCTTCAAACAGCGTGCCTGACGTTTTGGCACAAAGCCTGCAAAGCATTCAAGCTGCCACCCTTTGCGGCATGAAAGTGGAGGCACATGCCTGGCATGAATCAGACTCTATCGATTTGGCCAGCTTTGCCAATCACATGTCCCAAGTCCATGCCCCAGATTTTTTGATGATCATGGAAGCAGGCGATGTAATGACACCAAGTGGTCTGCTGATGCTCTATGTGGAAGTGCTACAACAACCTGAGGGCATTGCTTTTTATACCGACAAAATGCTCAAGTCGCGGGGGGGCAGCATTGAAACCGCCTTTTTGCCGGACTTCAATCACGATTTATTGGTGAGCTTTCCGTGGCTGATGTCAAACCATTGGCTCTTCAAACGCGATCTGGTTCAGCACCTAGGCGGCTTTGACCCATCCGCTGGACGCTTCTTTGAATTGGCTTTCATTTTCAAATTGTTGACCACGCAAGGCCATGCACACATTCATCACCTTGCCGAGCCACTCCTCACGACTTCAGAGACCAGCGCTTGGCTAGAAGAACCTGAAGAACGAGCCTTGGTTGAACAATACGTCATTGAGTCTGGCTACCCTAACGGGCAAGTTCTGCAAATGTCCCCCAGGCTTTATCGGGCGCTTTATTTGCAAGCTGAGGCGCCCCTGGTCTCCCTGATCATTCCCAACCAAGGTTTTCAACTCACCCAAAGGTGCATGGAATCTTTGCTGCAAAACACGGGCTACACGAACTACGAAATACTGATCGTTGACAACCACTCCCAAGATCCTGCCAGCCTCAATTGGCTTCAAGGCATTGCGGCCATCGATCCTCAAAAATTTCGGATTGTTGACAACGAAGGGCCCACCAACATTTACGCCATGAACAATTTGGGCGCGAGAGCCGCTCATGGCGAGTTGCTGGTTTTTGTCGACCCTTGTCTCCAATTCATCGAAGCTTCTTGGTTAGATTCCTTGGTCATTCATGGCCAGCGGCCACAGGTCGGTGCGGTGGGTGTCAAACTGGTGGACAGTGACTTGAATGTGCGAAGCGCTGGCTACATCCTAGGCATGAAACCGGGCCAAGAGAACGCTTTCGCTGGCGAAAAATTTGACGATATTGGCTACTTGCAACGTCTCAGTCTCGACCAGAACTACATGGCCGTTTCCAGTGAGTGCGTCATGGTTCGAGCGTCTGTGTTTGATGCTTTGGGTGGCTTTCATGAAAGCCCAAACCGGCAGTCCGAAATCGACATTGATTTTTGCCTGAGACTAAAAGCCCAAGGGTTCAACGTCGTCTGGACACCGCACGCTGTGGTGCAATGGCGTCCGTCGACCCCTGATACAAAGAGCCACCTCAGGGTGACCCACGCACTTTCCGACTCATTTTTAAGTCGTTGGTTACCCGCAATAGCGAACGACCCAGCTTACAACAAAAATTTATCTCTGATTGCAGCACCTTACAACGTTGAACCCCTCCAAGAACTCAATTGGCGGCCTCTGACTTGGCGGCCACAGCCCGTTTTCTTGGCGCATCCCTCAGACGATACTGGTTGCGGTCAATACCGGGTTATCAAGCCTTTGTCGGCCATGCAAGATGCCGGTATTGGCGATGGGGTGATCAGTTTCAGGCATCTGTTGCCGTCCGAACTGGAGCGCATTCAACCTGACACAGTTATTTTTCAGCGTCCGCTAGCCCGTGAGTTTCTGGCGTTCATGAAACACACCAAGTCTTACGCCAAGGCTTTCAAAGTTTATGAAATTGATGATTTGATCAACAACATTCCCATCAAGAACTATTTCAAATCAGCCCACCCTAAAGATACCGTGAAGTTGTTGCGGGAGGGTATTTCGCATGTCGACCGTTTGGTGGTTTCCACACCCGGTTTAGCCGAGGCTTATGCCAATTGGCATCCAGAAATTCAAATCCTTGAATTGAAGTTGCCGCCCGCTTGGTGGGGGCAACTTCAAATTCAGCGCACTGAACACGCCAAACCCCGCGTTGGATGGGCGGGCGGTAGTTCGCATTTGGGCGATTTGGAACTCATTGCCGATGTGGTCAAAGAGCTCGCCAATGAGGTGGACTGGGTTTTCTTTGGCATGTGCCCTGCCAAGCTCAGGCCGTACGTCAAAGAGTTCCACAGTGGCGTGCCCATTCACGTCTATCCTCAAAAACTGGCCAGCCTCGACTTGGACTTGGCAGTGGCACCGCTCGAAAGCAATCCCTTCAATGACTGCAAGAGCAACCTCCGACTCCTCGAGTACGGTATTTGTGGCTACCCCGTTGTCTGCAGCAACGTGAGGGCCTATGTTGAGAGTGGCCTGCCCGTTCAACCCGTCAAAAACCGATACAAAGACTGGGTGGAAGCCATTCGCGCACACATCAATGACTTGGCGCACACACGTCAACTTGGGCGCCAACTGCAACAAAATGTGCTGGAACAATGGATGTTGGAAGGCGATGCTTTGATGAAATGGCAAAAAGCCTGGTTACCCAACTGATTTCCGACCTTTTGTTGCCGCTTTGCCGCTTTTGACGGCAAAGCCCTGCCACTTTCAGTCAAACTTTCGACAGAAACTGGCAAAGAAAAGCTGGCACACCTCTTGCTCCATACCCTGTATTCGCATCAGCAGCGTTGATTTCATTCAATTTGCTGGTGTTCATTCACTACAGGAGCTAGACATGCACATCGAATTACAACAAGCCATGCAACACTTGGTTGCTGAACAATCTTTGAACCTCAAAGAAGTTTCACGTTTTACGCCTATCGATTTCCGCTTGGGCATTCAATGGCTTGTTTCGCAAGATCAACCCGACATGGCCCAGGCATTGGCCGAAGCGGGTTTGGCTTTGTATCCTTTGAGCGAAGACATCCTGGCAATTTCTGGCCTTTTGGCCATTACCCGTGAAGACTGGCCTTTGGCAGTCGAGATCTTGCAAGACTTGGTCTCA
>JBIKJX010000176.1:0-4596 GCA_044360785.1 Limnohabitans sp. | reverse complement strand
AATGTTGAAGGTCTGAACCGCATTTCTGTTCACGAATATTTTGCCCGCGCCGTAAAGGCCATTTACAGTTTGGTGGGAGATACGACCGAGCACGGGTTTGTCTTCCGCATCGATTTGGCGCTTCGACCCAATGGCAACTCAGGTCCCAGTGTGGTTTCCTTGGGGGCTTTGGAAGAGTATTTGTTGGTCCAAGGACGCGAGTGGGAACGTTTTGCTTGGATGAAAAGCCGTGTCATTGCGCCCATGAGCACCATTCAAAACGGGTCTGCCATGGCGTTGCGTTCAGTGGTCTTGCCCTTTGTTTTCAGGCGTTACCTTGACTACAACGTCTTTGAGTCTTTAAGAACGCTGCACCAGCAAATACGCGACCATGCAGCCAAACGAAGTGCGGGTCATCCGGAGCGTGCCAACGACGTCAAACTTTCGCGCGGTGGGATTCGTGAAATTGAATTCACGGTTCAATTGCTTCAAGTGGTTCGTGGTGGTCAATTTCCAGAACTCAGAACACGCCCCACTTTAGATGCTTTAAAACGGCTGACCAAGGCCGGTCTGATGCCACCAGAGACCGCCGAAAGCCTGGCCAAGGCCTATGTCTTCCTCCGGAAAGTTGAGCACCGAATCCAGTATTTGGACGATCAGCAAACCCATGTTTTGCCAACCCAAGACCAAGACTTGAATTGGATTGCCCACACCATGGGCTACGCCGACAGTTGTGATTTGTTGACAGATTTGGATGCGCACCGAGAGATCGTTGCCCACGAATTTGACATTCTTTTGGGCGGCGATCAAGGCTGCAAAGGCTGTCAAAAAACGAATGGCGGTGAGTTGCCAGAGTTAGAGGCGGTTCTAGATTTATTTCAGGGCCAAGCCCGCGAACGCTTGGCACATTGGCAAGAAAGCCCCAGGGTTAAGGGCTTGCGTGATGAAGCCAGAACCCGCTTGATGCGCTTACTGCAGCGAACCGCCTTGTGGCTGAAAGAAGGTCGGGTTGAGCCCATTGCGGTAGTTAGGATGGCCGATTGGATGGAGCCCTTGATGCGCCGCGAGAGCTACCTGGCCATGATGTTAGAGCGCCCCGCGGTCCATGAGCGTTTGCTTCGTTTGTTGGGCGCCGCCAAGTGGCCTGCCCGTTATTTGGTTCAGCACCCTGGCGTCATTGATGAGTTAGCGCATGGCGATGTGTTGCAACAGCGCTTTGTGGCGGCCGATTTTGAAGCCGAGTTAGAAGCTCGGCGAGCTGCACTCATGAAAACAGGCGAGGACGATGAGGAAGCCTTGTTGAACTTGTTACGCCGCGCCCACCATGCGGAGGTTTTTCGGACCTTGGCCCGGGATGTCGAAGGCAACTTAAGCGTTGAACAGGTCGCCGATGACTTGAGCGCCATGGCGGACGTCATTCTCAATGTCACAGCAAAGTGGTGCTGGGCCTGCTTAAAAAACAGGCACCGTGAAGTGCCCCAATTTGCCATTATTGCCTACGGCAAGCTGGGTGGTAAAGAGTTGGGTTATGGCAGTGATTTGGACATTGTGTTTGTCTTCGAAGACTCAGATGAGCGGGCTCAAGAGGTCTACGCGGGCTTTGTTCGCAAGTTGATCAACTGGTTCACGGTGAAGACGGCCGAAGGCGATTTGTTTGAAATTGACACCGCCCTGAGACCCAATGGCAGCTCAGGTTTGTTGGTAACCACTTTCAGCGCATATGCTGATTATCAACAACAACGCGGTAGCAATACAGCATGGACTTGGGAACACCAGGCCATGACGCGGGCGCGTTTTGTGATGGGTGACGCGAACATGCGTCAGCGCTTTGACGAGGTCAGAAAGGCGGTGATCAGCGCGCCCCGCGATGCAGCCTTATTGAAAAAGGAAATTGTCGGCATGCGCCAAAAGGTGATGGCGGCCCACCCCACCAAAGCCGATTTGTTTGATGTGAAGCACAGCCCAGGCGGCATGGTGGACGCTGAGTTTGCCGTTCAATTCATGGTTTTGATGCATGCCAGTGCCCACCCATCCTTGTTGGACAACGTGGGCAATATTGCTTTGCTGCAAAGGGCAGAAGCTGAGGGCTTGTTGCCAAAAGGCGTGGGCGAGTTGGCGGCTTCAGCTTACCGGGCTTTGCGCCGTGTGCAGCACAAGGCCAGGCTGGATGAAGCCCCTACGCAAGTCGGTCAGTCGGAATTGGAAGCCGAGAAACAAGCCATTTTGGCGCTTTGGCATGCCGTTTTCCAGAAAGCGCCAGAGACCCAATGAACGCGTGACAAGCCGATAAATTAGAAGTAAACTGTCCAGTCACAAAATAGAACGGGCGGTTCAATGACTAGATTTAAAGGTATTTTTTACGGTTTCATTGGGTTTTTCATGGCGATGAATGCCATGGCACAAACTGTCCCTGCGCCTTCAAATGCAGCTTGCCCTGCGCTGTTGAGCCACACCTTTCCAAGGCTGCAAGACGAAAAACCTCAAAGCCTGTGCCAATTCAGTGGCAAAGTGATTTTGGTGGTGAACACAGCCAGTTATTGTGGTTTCACATCCCAATACAAAGGACTGGAAAGTATCTATAGCAAGTACAAAGACCGTGGCTTGGTGGTTTTAGGATTTCCATCCAACGACTTTGCTCAAGAAAAAAGCAATAACCAAGACATCGCAGAATTTTGTGAAAGTACATTCGGCGTGAAGTTTCCGATGTTCACAAAAACATCGGTCACCGGCGATTCAGCAGTGCCCTTTTTCAAACAATTGGCACAAGAGTCTGGTCAAAGACCACGCTGGAACTTTTACAAATACCTGATTGGTCGCGATGGCAAGCTCATCGACAGCTACAACAGCATGACCAGCCCAGAAAGCAAAAGCGTGGTCCAGGCCATCGAAAAGAGTTTGGCGACAAAGGCGCCTTGAACTGAACATGAAGTACAAAAAAATTGCGGTGGTGGGCTCGGGCATTTCGGGCTTGGCGGTCGCGCACACCTTGAAGGGTCAGGCAGACATCACCTTGTATGAGGCCGGCGCTTATTTTGGCGGACATTCCAATACGGTTGACATCACCTTGCCCACACCGCAAGGCATGGTGACGCATGGCGTTGACACAGGCTTTTTGGTTTTCAACGAAAGAACCTATCCCAATCTGATCAACTTGTTTGCTGAACTGGGCGTAGAAACAGCTTTGTCAGACATGTCTTTTTCTGTTCAGGCTCCCAAGGTTTGGGGTGATGAGGCATTGGAATGGAGCGGTAGCAATTTAGACACAGTGTTCGCTCAAAGAGGCAATCTGTTGCGCCCCAAGTTTTTGAAGATGTTGGCCGATGTTTTGCGCTTTAACAAAATCTGCACGCGCATTGCCGAGGCCCAAAAAGAAAGCGAAATGCGTCAGCCGCTGTCAGATTTTTTGAAGCAGCACCAGTTCAGCGAAGCCTTTAAGAATTGGTATTTTTTGCCCATGATGGGCTGCATTTGGAGCTGCCCTACAGATCAAATGTTGAAGTTTCCCGTGGCAACCATGATCCGTTTCTGCCACAACCATGGCCTCATTCAAGTCAGCAACCGGCCACGCTGGTTCACGGTGAAAGGGGGCTCTAAAAACTATGTTCAGAAAATAATCAATGAGTTGCCCGACAAGCGATTGAACACACCCGTGTCGTTGATCGAGCGCGATGATTCAGGCGTGCGTATCGTGACCCAAGACCATGCCGAGCGCTTCGATGAGGTGGTCATTTGCACCCACTCTGATCAGGCTTTGCGCATGTTGCGAGTGCCCACGCAAAAAGAACAAAGCTATTTGTCGGCCATCCGCTATCAAGACAATGTTGCCGTGTTGCATACCGATGAAAGTGTTTTGCCATCGAGGCGCAAAGCATGGGCCGCTTGGAACTATGAGCGTGCCCTCGAACAAGGTCAGGAAAGTGCACGTGTATGCTTGCATTACCTGTTGAACAAACTGCAACCCTTGCCTTACGAGCAAGCGGTGGTGGTGTCATTGAACCCAACCAAGCCCATCGACCCCGCAAAAATCATTCAGTCCATTGACTATGCCCATCCGGTATTCGATTTAGCGGCCATTGATGCTCAGCAACACCTTCACGAAATTCAGGGTCAACAACACACGTGGTTTGCGGGCGCTTGGACGGGTTATGGCTTTCATGAAGATGGTCTGAAATCTGGCCTGGGTGTGGCCAGACAACTTTTGTTGGACTTGCATCGGTGAAACACGCTGACGCGCTCATTGGCTTTGGCCAAGTTAGGCATGTACGCCGCCGTCCGGCCGTGCACGCCTTTCACTATGGCGCTTATTTTTTGATGCTGCCAATGCGCAGCCTTCAAAAACAAGCGAATGGCAATGCGCCGGCCTTAAGGGATTTGCCCATCAACCGTGCTGGTTGGTTGTCCTTTTATGATGTTGACCATGGTGATGGCCGCTCGCCAGAACAGGGCGGCGCATTGGCTTGGCTGAATGAAATTTTGGACAAAGAAGGTATTCATGACGCAGTTGGTGAGGTTTGGTTACAAACTTTTCCACGCGTTCTGGGTTACACCTTCAAGCCCGTCAGTTTTTGGTACTGCCATCGCGCTGACAACAGTTTGGCTGCCATCGTCGCCGAAGTT
>JBIKJX010000175.1:0-4597 GCA_044360785.1 Limnohabitans sp. | reverse complement strand
CCATTCAGCTGGCAGTTACACCTTTGATGCGCAGGGCAAGGTCAGGTTGTTCAATCGCTATGGCATGGGTCCAGAAGCCTTGGCCCATGACTTTAAGTTGTTGCTGAAATAAGACCCTCTTTTTTGAGGTCAAAAAAAACGCCACTTTCGTGGCGTTTTTTGTTGGGGCAAGCCAAGCTTGCTTTTCAGTGAATTACCACTTGTAGTTGAGAGACAGGCCCACAGTGCGTGGTGCAGACCAGTAACCCACTTGGTAGTAGCCAGAGACGTCCATCATGTTTTGCAAGACTTGTTTGTTACCCAAGTTCTTCACCCACAAAGAGGCGTCGGCTTGGCCTGGGCCGCCCACAGAAATGCGGTCCAACACCAAACGCGCATTCACGATGCCCAAGGCAGGCATTTTGGAATCAGGTGCGTAGTTGCCGGCAATGGCATTGGGTGCAGTCATAGAAAGGTTGGCTGGGTAGTTGTAGTAAGCCGCTGTGTAACGGTACTCAACCAAGCCTTTCAATTTACCAAACTGTGTGTTGGCCAAATGGCTGTCCAGGTTCAGGTTGAAGGTGTGCTTAGGTGCATATCCAACGACCAGATTGCTAGCGGCGTCCACCATGCTGCCGCTAATGCCGCGGCTGAGGTACTCGTCGAACTTGGCATTCAGGTAACCGTAGCTGCCGCTGACACGGGTGTCAGCGCTCAACTTGAGAGCACCTTCCAACTCAAAACCTTTGTAGGTTGAAGCGCCTGCATTGGTCGTGGTTGGCGATGTGCTACCCACTGGCAAGTAGGACACTTGTTGGTCTTTCAGCTTGGTGATGAAAGCGGTGACGGCGTAAGAAGCATTGGCGCTGGCGCCTTTGGTTCCAACTTCGTAGCTGATGGAAGACTCAGGCTTGAATGCAGTCAGTGCATCTGTCTTGGATGGGGCTTCCAATGGGAAACCACCGCTCTTGAAGCCTTTGGCAACGCGACCAAACACGATGCTGTTGGCATCCAATCTGTAGCTCAAAGCAGCAGAAGGTGTGGTGTCGCTGAATTTGGCTTCGTTGTTGCCAGTGACGGTAAAGACAGGCGTGTAGACCGCTGTAGGAGAGTAGCTGGCGCCGCCCACTGCAGTTCTTTCAACAGAGCCTGTTTTTGTTTCTTGTGTAGAACGCAAACCGGCTGTCAAAGTGGTCTTGTCGTTCAACTTGAAATCGGCCTGACCAAAGATGGCTTTGGCTTCTGTACCAACACCAAAGTTGGTCTGACCACGATTTGCCACACCGTTGTACATGGTGTAGAACGAACCGATTTGGTCTTGGACTGTCTTGCCGTTGTCTTTGAAGTAGTAAACACCACCGACGTAGTTCACGCCATTGACATTGCCCACCAATTGAACTTCATGTGAGTGTGTTGAATAGTCGGTTTTGCGTCTGCCAGAGAAGATGTTGGCCACAGTGCCGTCGTAGTCACCTACGTCGTTGTAGGTCATTTGGCGGTAGCTACCAATGTACTTCAGTGAAGTCGATGTGTTCAAGGCTGTTTCAGCAATCCAGCTGTGACCTGTCACTTTCAAGCCTTGGAAGGGCGTGAAACCAGGTGTTGAAGTGGTTGACTTTGGCACGCCCACTTGCAGTGCAGCTGCAACAGCAGAACCGTTAGAAGGCAAGCGGAACAGCTGCTGTGGTGTCAGGCCGCTGGCAGCCACTTGAGGAATATTGCCACCGGTTGGTGTGATGCTGGCCACCCACAATGGCAAGCCATTGGTGAACAAATCGTTGGCTGCAGGAATTCTCAAGCCCAAGGCGTTGACGAAGTTGCCTGGTGAAGAGCAACCTGTGATGGTTACGTAGCTGCAATAGCCAGTGGTTTTGATCACAGAGACTGGGGTGGTGGTCTCGTTGATGTCGCTCTTGTCGAGTGCGTAGAAAAACTTGGTGTCTTTGGACACGTCAAATTTGGCATTCAACTTGAAGGCTTCGCGATTGCGATTGCCCCAGTTGTCTGCAGCGTTTGGATTGGGCAACCAACCGTCTTGCTTTTCTTTGCGGCCAGCAATGGTCAAGCTCAACATGTCGTTGATCTTGGGTGTGTCGATCGAAATCTTGTTGACCAAGCGACCGTAGTTGCCGCCTTCGATGCCAATCTGGCCAGAGAACTGACCTGAAGGTTGACGTGTGACAAAGTTGATGGCGCCGCCCAATGTGTTACGACCAAACAGGGTACCTTGTGGACCACGCAATACTTCAACACGCTGCAAGTCGACCAAGTCAAACAAGGCGCCTTGGTTTTTACCCACAAACACGCCGTCAACGTACATGCCGATGGCAGGGTCCATCCAGATGGATGGCTGGCCGGTGCCAAGACCGCGAATGGCGGTGGCAGAGATCAAACCAGAAACGGGTGCAGCCACCACGTTCAAATTAGGAATGGCACCTTGCAAGTCGGCAGCGCCTTCAATCTTGCGATTTTCCAGGGCTTGACCAGAAATGGCAGAGATGGCCATCGGGACGTCTTGAATTCGCTCTGTGCGCTTCTGTGCTGACACCACAACTTCTTCCATGCCACCGGACTGTGCAAATGCATTGGTGGCACAGACGGCAGAAATTAAAAGTGGGAGGGTGCGTACTGCAAATTTCCCGAGATGCTTGGACTTCATGGATGTCTCCTGGTTGTTGAATGGTTGTGTGTCTATAACAATGACGAGTCTAAATTTTCGAAAATCTGAGACATCGTCCAAAGAGGTTATGTTGATCAAAACGGTGCTTAGCGTTTTCCCTAGCTGTAAGGAATTGGCAACAACCGTTTTTGATGTGTTTAACAGTCACTTTCAGATGAATGCTTGTCTCGAAAACTGCATCATTGAAGTTTTCAGTCTTCTTTATCTTCAATTTGATCGGTGGAACCATCGTCAAATCAGACTAGGGTGTTGTCTTTTCGCAAACTTCAAGCTTGCACATACTCACGCTTGAGGGCGTTCTTGAGCATTTTTCCAGCAGGATTTTTGGGCAAGCCTTCAGTACGAAGGTGGACCTGTTGCGGCACTTTGTAGGCGGCCAGTCGAGCAGCCACATGCTGCTTCACGTCCTCTGAGCCCAGCTTGGCGTGGGGTGCCATCACCACCACAGCCACCACCGCTTCACCCGTTGTGGCATCGGGTTGGCTGAACACAGCGGCTTCCAACAGATCGGGATGTTGCAGCAAGCATGATTCAATTTCAGCCGCAGCTATTTTTTCGCCAGCGCGGTTAATCACATCTTTGATGCGATCGACGATGCGCAATAGACCGCCCTCTTCAAGGCGTCCAATGTCACCTGTTTTGAGCCAACCATCAGACAGACCCATCCCTTTTTCACCTTGCTGGTTCAAATAGCCTTCCATCAAGCTCACGCCACGAAGCCAAATTTCGCCTTCTGTGCCAAGCGGTCGGTCGGTGCCATCCAGGTCAACCACCCGGACTTCAATGATGGGCGACGTGACGCCTGCCGACTGCGGTGCATGTTGAAAAAGTTGCCCAGAGGCTGCTGCACAAACACCGTTGGTTTCGGTCAAGCCGTAGCCGATGCCCGACATGGAGTTGGCGCGTTTCTCCAACATTTCATCGATGATGCGCTGCGGAAGTCCCGCACCGCCAAATCCCACACCGCCCAAGCTGCCGGTGAATTCGGGGTCATTGAAGTTAGGCTCGGCCAACAACTGCATGACCATGGAAGGCGCACCATTGAACTGGGTGATTTTTTCTTTTTGAATCAAACGAATGGCCTGCTGGGGGTCCCAGCGGTGAATGAAGACCAGACGTCGACCATGTCTGAGTGCTGTTAACAACTGGGCATGCAAACCGCTCACATGAAACAGGGGCACGGCAGTCAGCGTGGTGGGCTGCAACGCTTTGGCCATCATCAACTCAATGGCTTTGGGCGAAGTCATGGCAGAGATAGCGCCAATAAAGTCGATGTTGAACAAAGCTTGGCAGACGGCCATGTGGCTGGACAAAACCGCCTTGGCTTGGCTACTGGCACCCGATGTGAACAGGACCAAAGCAGGGTCACTGCTCTGAAGTTCGGGTGTTTGGTGCGCTGATGTGCATGCCGATGTCATGGCTTGCCAAGAAGCGTCACCTTGTTGCGCATTGCCATCCACCACCATGGCTTTGCAGGACAGTGCAGCCAAATCATTTTGAACACGGGCAAAGCGCTCTGGATCGCAAATGAGGAGTTTAGGTTGCAGGTCGACCAAATTGGCCATCAGCTCGTCATGCAAGCCATAACTGTTGAGCGGGGCGGGTACAGCGCCCACCAAAGAAATGGCAGCAAAGGCCAGCGCCCACTCAGGCCGATTGCGCATGGCAATGGCCACGCGGTCGCCGGCTTTCACACCCAGCTGATGCTGTAAATTGGCAGCCAATGCATCGACCCCTTGAAAGAAGCGATCGAAAGTCCATCGTTCGTTTTCGTAAACCATGAACTCGCGGGGGCCGTGCGCGCGACCCGCGTTGATCAACGCAGGCAGGTTGGGAAAAGCATTTCGGTAAGCCAAGTAGTTGTGGCCATGGACGTTGACGGTGATGCGTTCAAAAGGCGCGCCTGGGCTTGTTAGCTGCGTGCGGATTTGATCAACT
>JBIKJX010000174.1:0-4600 GCA_044360785.1 Limnohabitans sp. | reverse complement strand
CGACGGCACGCTCGCCCCGCAAAGCACGTGACACGGTGCTGGGACTGACACCCGCCGCCAAAGCCACATCGTTCAGGGTAATTCGGCCCGTTGAGCGATGGTTTCTGGTTCGACTTGTGGCGTTTTTCAAGGGTTTTTCCGTAGAAGAAAAGAATGCATCTTGGTTAGGATAGCGCTATCCGAAGAATTTAACTCGAATTGACAAACTTCTCCACACATCGATTTCCCTAATAAAAATTTATTTAATTCGATCTTTCTCTTTTTTTATTTTACCGGACAGCGCTGTCCAAAATCATTCGCTCTTGTACTTAAAACATGCAACTTGAAGAATCGTCAATGAGAATAATTGTCATGGGTGTGTCTGGCTCTGGAAAGTCAACCCTGGCTCAAAATCTCAGTCAAACGCTTCAATTGCGCATGAAGGACGGCGATGAGTTGCACTTGCCGGAAAGCGTTGCAAAGATGAGCGCAGGCATAGCGCTGAATGACGCGGATCGTTGGCCTTGGCTAGATCGCATTGCACAGTACCTTCTCGATGAAACTTCTGAAAATGGTCCCGGAGGTATCGTTGCATGCTCGGCGCTCAAAAAGATATATCGAGATCGCATTCGGCAGCAAGCTGGCCCCGTGGTTTTCTTATTCCTTGAAGGCGCCCCCGACCTCATTCGAAAAAGAATGCAACAGCGTGTCGGTCATTACATGCAACCCGGTTTACTGGACAGTCAACTGCAAACGCTTGAAAAACCGACCGCTGAAGAAACCGATGTCATTTCGTTGGACATCGATCAACCTGTCGATCAAATTGTTCGGCAAGCTCTCTCTGCTTTAAAAGTAACAACCGTCAACGCTGCTTCGTGATTGACTCAACCCAAGGATTTTCATGTTTATTCGATGCGCATTTTTTCAAGGGACAGTCAAAGCTGGCAAAGAACAAGCTTTCAACGACTACATCCGCAAAGAGCTCGTCCCGCTTTGGACGCGCTTTCCTGGGGCGCAAGAAGTTCGCGTTCTTCGCCAAGTCGAGAGCGATGTCTCAGATCCGCATTTCGGGATGGTTTTGTCAGTTCGCTACCCCACGCGCGAATCCATTGAAATTGCTTTGGCATCTGAAGTTCGCCTGAAAAGCCGCGAAGTTTCCAAAGACTTGATTGCCATGTTCGATGGCACCGTATTTCACACCGTGTTCAGTGCCGATGAGTACGCACTGCCCACAGATTGATTTTTTCACCCTTTCACAACCACAGGAGACAACACCATGAAAATTTCTCGCATTCTCGTTGCTTGCTTAATTGCCAGCATGGGCTCAGCTGCATTTGCAGCCAAGTTCAACCTCAAGATGGGCCACGCTGTGAACACCACAGACGGTCAACATGCTGCTGCCGTGAAATTGGCGGAGTTGGTTAAACAACGCACAAACGGTGACGTTGAAATTACCGTGTTCCCCGCCAACCAATTGGGCAACGACGCCGCCATGATCAACGGTGTTCGCGGCGGCACCATCGACATCGTTTCAAGCGGCGCATCCAACTACAACGGCATTGTTCCTAATACTGCCGCCATGGAATTGCCTTTTGTATTTCGTAGCGCACAACACGCTTACACAGTTCTAGATGGCGCAGTGGGTACAGGCGTTCTTAACGAACTGGCGCCGCATGGCATGAAGGGTTTGGCCTATTGGGAGAACGGATGGCGTGCCTTCACCAATAACAAGCGTCCAGTCAACAAGCCAGAAGACTTGAAGGGCCTGAAAATTCGTTCAACCCCCAACCCCTATCACATTCAAGCCTTCAGATTGTTGGGAATGAACCCCTCACCAATGCCTATTGCTGAGTTGTACACAGCTTTGGAAACAGGCACCTTCGATGCGCAAGAACATCCGATCAATGTCACTTGGTCTTCTAAGTTTTACGAAGTCCAAAAGCACCTCACTGTGAGTAATCACGTTTACTCTCCCCTGATTGTGGCGATGAACAAAGGTAAGTTTGATTCACTGCCAGCCAACTACCAAGCGATCGTGGTGGAAGCAGCGCGTGAGGCCGCCAAGTTTCAGCGAAATTTGAATGCTTCTAATGCAGGTAAAGTGGTTGCAGACTTGAAAAAATCAGGCATGCAAGTCATTGAGAATGTGGACATGGCACCCTTCCAGAAAATTGTTTCTGCAGAAATTGCCAAAACATTTGGTGAAAAGAACGGCCCAGCTTTGCTGCAAGCTATCGAAAATACCAAGTAATTTGTAACTCGAAAGCCCTCTTCACTGGAGGAGGGCTTTTTTTTACGTGTGTTGGATATGAAAAAAATCAACGACCTTTTCTTTCGCCTGTGCGAGTTTGCCTTGGTCATCATGTTGTCCGCCATGGTCATCATGGTGTTTGGCAATGTGGTTTTGCGCTACGGCTTCAACGATGGCATTATCAGCTCGGAAGAATTGTCCCGATTTTTGTTCATCTGGATCACATTCCTGGGTGCCATTGTCACCATGCGAGACAACGCACACTTGGGGCTCGACTCTGTGGTTCGAAAACTCAACTTAACTGGAAAGAAAATAGCTTTTGGCATCTCTAATTTGCTAATGCTTGGTTGTTGTGTACTCATGTTTTATGGGACCTTAAAACAACATGGCATCAATGCCTCTACGCGATCTGGTGTCACAGAATTGCCCATGAGCTGGGTTTATGGCGTGGGTTATGTGACCAGCATTGCCATGGGTCTCATGATCATTGGAAAGTTAATTCGACTGGCAAAAGGTGAGTTCAAAGAATCCGATCTGATTCAGGTGACCGACTCAGAAGAAGATGCAAAACCACATATGCAAGAGGCCGCCAAATGACAGTGCTTGTTTTCATTGGCTCCTTATTGGCGGCCATGGCTCTCGGGATGCCACTGGCGTTCTCTCTCATTGTTTCTGGTGTAGCACTCATGTTGCACCTCGACAATTTCGACACACAAATCGTGTCGCAAAACTTAATCAATGGTGCTGACAACTTTCCCTTGATGGCAGTGCCTTTCTTCATGCTGGCCGGCGAATTGATGAATGCCGGCGGCATGAGCAGACGAATTGTCAACTCCGCATTGGTTTGGGTGGGTCACTTCAAGGGCGGCTTGGGTTACGTGGCCGTATTTGCTGCCCTCATTATGGCTAGCTTGTCTGGCTCGGCTGTGGCCGACACCGCAGCCTTGGCAGCCGTGCTCATGCCGATGATGCGCGACGCTGGATACCGCATGGACAGATCGGCTGGCCTCATTGCAGCGGGTGGCATCATCGCGCCAGTTATCCCCCCCTCCATCGGTTTCATCTTGTTTGGAGTCATTGGCGGCGTGTCCATCTCCAAACTGTTTTTGGCGGGTATCTTTCCGGGTATTTTGATGGGTGTTGCTTTGCTCATCACTTGGTGGATTGTTGCCAGAAAAGACAATGTCAAAGTATCACCGCGCGTCCCCATGAAAGAAAAAATACGCGTCACCATGGATGCGTTTTGGTGCTACCTTTTGGCCGTCACCATCATTGGTGGTATGAAGATGGGGGTCTTCACACCCACAGAAGCTGCAGTGGTCGCGGTCGTCTATTCTCTGGTCATCGGTTTATTTGTATACCGAGAAATCAAGTTCAAAGACTTGTACAGAATCATTTTGGCGGCAGCCAAAATATCCTCTGTCGTGATGTTCTTGGTGGCCGCAGCTTTGGTATCGGCTTGGCTCATTACCATCGCCAACATTCCAGCCCAAGTCGTCGAAATGATGCGCCCCTTCATCGACAACCCCATGCTTTTAATGGTCATGTTGATGCTTTTGGTTCTGGTGGTGGGTACTGCGCTTGATTTTGCGCCAACGGTACTCATTTTGACGCCCGTGCTCATGCCCTTGGTACGCGAGGCAGGTATCAACCCGGTTTATTTTGGTGTGCTCTTTATCATTAACAATGCCATCGGTTTACTCACGCCGCCTGTCGGAACCGTACTCAATGTGGTCTGCGGCGTTGGCCGTATTCCGATGCATGAGGTCATTCGAGGGGTTATGCCATTTTTGTTCTCTCAGGTGATCGTCATGGGGCTTTTAATTGCCTTCCCCATCTTGGTTCTAGGTCCGCTTAAGTGGTTAACAAGTTAAAAAATGACAGTTCTCAATTCATTTCAACTGAACGGCAAATTTGCCCTCATTACGGGCTCTTCTGCAGGCATTGGTTTTGCCCTAGCACGCGCGCTGGGTGAGGCTGGTGCGCATGTCGTGATCAACGGCCGCAATGCTCAAAAAGTTTCTGCTGCAGCTCAAACACTCAGAGACGAAGGATTGACAGTCAGTGAGTCTGTCTTTGACGTGACTGACGCAAAATCTGTTGCTGCCGCTGTCAACGCCATTGAGTCAAATACAGGCGCCATCGATATTCTGGTGAACAACGCGGGCATGCAAATTCGCAATCCCTTGCACCAGTTTGACGACGAAGATTGGCACACCCTCATGCGCACCAACCTAGACAGCGTTTATTTCGTTGGCAAAACCGTGGCGAAAAAAATGATACCTCGTGGTCAGGGCAAGATCATCAATATTTGTTCGGTTCAAAGCGAATTGGGACGTCCTGGTATTGCACCCTACACAGCCAGCAAAG
>JBIKJX010000173.1:0-4611 GCA_044360785.1 Limnohabitans sp. | reverse complement strand
CAGCTGTCATCCGGTCACACCTTGGGTTCGCAATCAACGCCTGGCGCAACATTGCCGTTTGTCGCGCGAGCATTTATTGGCAAGCTCGGCCATCCCCTTTATTTTTCCGGCCATGCAATTGGATGGACCCCAAGGTTGCGCTTATTTTGGCGATGGCGCCATGCGTCAAACCGCGCCCATCTCGCCCGCCATTCATCTGGGTGCCAGCAAAATATTGGTGGTGGGTGCTGGTCGAATGTTGGAGCCACCCACGAAGAGCCATGAAAAACCCACCTACCCTTCTCTGGCGCACATTGCGGGTCATGCGCTGTCCAGCATCTTTCTAGATTCCTTGGCGGTCGATGTTGAGAGGATGCAGCGCATCAACCAAACCCTTGAGCTCATTCCCGAAGAGAAACGACAAGCGACCCATTTAAGACCCGTTCAGTTGTTACTCATTGCGCCCTCACAGCGCTTGGATGCCATTGCCGCCAAGCACGCCGATGCCTTACCCAACACCGTCAAAAGCTTGCTAAAAACGCTAGGCGCAAACCCTGCAATTGGCCTAGGCCAGGGCAATGCCTTGGTGAGTTACTTGTTGTTTGAGTCGGCCTACACCCAAGAGCTGATTGCCTTAGGTGAAGCTGATGCGCAGGCGCAAAGAGAAGAGATTGAAAAGTTCTTTGGTTGGTCTACTGGATCAGACGCAGGCGCTATCAAGCCTGCAATTTAAAGCGCGCAACCTCACGGCGGGTGGCATCGGCGCTATTGGACAAGGAGATGACGCTGGCTGTCATTTCTTCTGATGCCGCCGCATTGCTGTTGGCAATTCGGTCAAGGCCAGACAAATTGACATTGATCTCTTCGATGGCTGAGGCTTGTTCTTCCAAAGATGAAGAGATGCGTTGCAACAAGCTGTCGGTCATTTTGGAAATTTCGCCCACTTGCGCCATGTCTTGACTGACCTCTGTCACTGCCAAGACAGCTTTGGCTGTTTCGCTTGATGCAGCCTGGACCAATTGCGCAATTTCTTGCGAACTGGCGGCACTGCTCACGGCCAACTTGCCCACTTCGTCGGCAACCACAGCAAAGCCTTTACCGTGCTCACCTGCGCGGGCTGCCTCAATGGCGGCGTTCAAAGACAAAAGGTTGGTTTTGTTGGCAATCTTTTCAATGACGCTGGTAATCTTGCTGATCTTTTCAGAGTTGTTGGCAATGGCTGTGACCACCGCAACCATGTCCGCCATCTTTTCAACGCCTGCTTGAACCCGGGCCACCGATTCGCGCGACTTTTCAGAAGCCATTTCGGTGTTGTTGGAGACTTCGTCAATGGCTTGACTCGATTGCTTGACTGCCGCGGCCACTTGGCTGATGGCCATGGTCTGATTTTGTGCGCCGTCGGCAATTTGGCTAATGGCCTCGGAGGTTTCTCTGGAAGCCAAAGCCAACTGACGTGTATTGACATTGATCTCGTTCATGGCTGTGACCAAAGCATCCAACGACGCATTGATGTTGTCACGCAAAGCCGACAAATCGCCTTGACCGTTGGCTTGAACGCGCTGACTGAGGTCACCATTGGCCAAATGGCGCATCACCTGACCCACGTCACCCAACATTAGATTCAGCCCTGACATGGCACGCTGCGCGTTGTTCATCGCCTTGCCGTATTCGCCTTGTGCATTGGCATCGAAGTTGTAGGAGAAATTGCCTGACTGCAAAGCCTGCGTGACGTTGTTCAGTGTGGCAATGGTGGACTCGATGCGGGTCAAACTGGTGTTGACCGAGGTCTTGAGCTTGTCCATGTCCCCTTTGAGCGATGCTTGAACCGGCTTAGAGAAATCGCCTTGCGCCAAAGATTCCATGGTGACGTTGACCTCGACCAAGGCATCGGCAATAACTTGCAACATGCGGTTGAAAGCTGTGGAAGTTAAAGCAATTTCATCAGAACCACGGACCTTGACGCGATGCGACAAATCAAAACTTTCGGCAATCTTATTGATGGCACTTTGCAAAGAATACAAAGGCTTTTGAATGCTTTGCGTCACCCAATAGGTGAGGCCTAAAAAAATCAGGCCGAACAAAACGGTCAAGACACTGGCCCAGACAAAATTTTGAGTCGATTTGTTGGTGCGCTGGCTAGCCAGTTCACTGAGTTGTTTTGTCAACTGATCGTCTTGGGCTTTGAGAATGTTCATCTTCTCTGAAATAGCAGCCCACCAAGCGCTTGGTGCAATGCCGTAGTCGCCTTCAGTGGCTTTTTTCAGAACCTCATTGCGCATCGTCAATGCTTCTTTTACACCAGGCTTGTCGAGGGCTTGGGTGAGCGATTGCACTTGGGCGGCACTGGCCGTTTGACGGTACAGCTTTTCAAAGTTTTCTTGTCGCGCAATGTTGCCGATCAATTGCGCCATGGCTTCAGGCGCCATGGGCTTGTTGGCGGTGAGCGTACCGTTGATGGCAGCACGCTCTCGGCCAGCATATTCTTTGAAACTCACCAGGTAACTGTAGGCACGAATTTGCTGTGCAAACTCGACCGAAGGTGCATCCCCCACCGCGCTGTCAATGGTATCGATGATGGCACTGATGCGGCCCGAATACCATTGAATGGCCGCGCCACCTGGCAAGGCTTTGGCATCCACTTCTTGGCGCTTGGCAGTGAGTGCTTGACGCAAAGCAGCCAAACTTTGGTCTGCTGGATTGGCATTCGGATTGGTAGTGGAAACATTTTTTAAATGTGTCACGGTCTGAACAGCTTGTGCCAACATGCTGTCCGATTTGAGGCGTTGTGCTTTGAGCGCAGTGGTCGTGGCTTCGCTACCGCCAGATGCCAAGAAGCCTGCCGTCATGCCTCGCTCAGATTGCAACTCATGAACAAGTTGCCCTAAAGTTGATACCTCCGAGACCACCGACGCAGTCAGGGCGTAATCGTTTTTTTCTGTCCAATCAACCCAAACTTTGTCGAGCGACAAAAAACCAATTGCCACCAGCAAAGGCGCAACCAGCAAGGTCAGTTTGGTTCGAATTTTGAGGGATTCAAGGGACATGGCTTTTTCCTATCTGAAGCCATCATAACTGTCCTTCTTGACACAGATCAATTTCGAAATAATTGACTACTTTTATATTTCAATTAGTCGAATAAACCGTCACCAAGATCAAGGCTGTCTGGCAACACGCTTTGCAAAAGTAAGCCGCCAGCTGCCACGCCCACGGCGGTGCCCAGAGCCACGGTACCCGCTTGTGCCAACAAACCTGTACCCCAACTGCTGGCTTGTGGTTTGTCTGGAACGGGCTCGGCCTTCGATTCGTGTAGCTTCAGTTTGTCCAATGCCGCATCCAACGCCAGTTGAAGTGCCATGCTGCGTTGAACCAATTTATACAGCGCATCGGGTTGCTGCGCCAAGGCATCGCGAATGATGCTGTCTGCGACGGCGTCTTTGGATGGGGTGGGCGTTTGTCGAAGCGATGCCAAAAATTTTAAAAGCGCGTCGCGTTCTTGTACGTTCATGATGGGCTCCTTGTTGACATTTCCGACTTGGTTAAAAGGGTCATTTTTTGCATTTTGTGTGACATCGCGCAAAGGGTCAACGCATTCTGGCTTTGGCCACCGCACAAACGCCCTGCTCGTCTAGCATCCACTGAACGGGTTGAGAGGCCAATTGCAAAGCCACTTTGCGGGCGTTCAATTGCAAACAACCGTCAGGTGTTTTTTGAAGTTTTTGCAACAGCCATTGAGGCATGATGTCAAAAGACGATTTCAGGATCAGCGCAAAAAAAGGTTTTTCGGTGAAGCCAACAGAATAGTTTTCAATCGATTGAAGCGTTTCGCGTGTGCGCTGATCAAAGGTCAGTACCGATTCATATTGAGAAATGGCTTGCTGCAAATCGGACAAGGTATTTGGGAGATGGGTAGCGCCCAGCATCTCCCCCACTTTGTTCATCTCCACCACATACTTGTTGCAGTCCGAGACTGACAAAGGACGCAATGCCAAATGTTGGTAGGCGTTCAAAAATGAAACCGTTTCAACCAAATGCACCCACCTCAGCAAATCGGGTTCGTTGGCTTTGTAGGGCTGGCCTTGAAGGTCCACGCCTTCTATTTTGGCGTGAATGGCATTGACCCTTTGAATACTTTGTGTGGCCATGGCAACGCCACCATAAGTGGTGGCAGCTACGAACAATGCGGTACGCCCCAAGCGGGCCTTTAATTGCTCACGAAAATTAGAGTGATCCCAAACGGCGGCTAGCGCGCGCGGGTGCAAAGCTTGGATCATCAAAGAGGACAATCCCCCGACCATCATGGCTGAAAAATCGGCATGCACTTTCCAAACGACTGAGTGCGGTCCAAAGAGTCCAGGATCGCCCACTGGCGATTTGAATGCCTCTAAAGACGAAGTTGCACCCGTGATGTTTTGAAGGCCTTTGCCGATGGCCTCAAATGCGAGCGGTTTGAGCATGGAATGGATATTGTGAAGCACGCTTAAATTTTACGATTGCGTGCAACCTGGCCATGGCTGACAACCCAACCCCATGTAATGACTAAGGGAATTCTTATACTGTCACTTAAAACTCGCAATGAGATCAAATTGATGACCACACAATTGAATGTATTGGGCGCTGAGCTTGTCCCCTGCT
>JBIKJX010000172.1:0-4620 GCA_044360785.1 Limnohabitans sp. | reverse complement strand
TCAACACCAGCAGCATTTGAGCGCCAGCTTCACGCGCTTTTTGAGCAGGCATTTCAAACCAAGCGTCTTCACAAATGAGCAAACCCAGTTTGATGCCCGCCACTTCAAACACACAGGCCTCATGCCCGGGGGTGAAATAACGTCGCTCGTCAAAGACCTGATAGTTTGGCAATTCTTGCTTGGCGTAAGAGGCAATGACCCTTCCCTCACTTAAAACACTGGCGCGGTTGAAGCGCTTGGTGACGGAAACGCTGCGGCTTTGAATACCGCCCCCCTCTGGGTGTCCCACCACAACATGCAGGCCCTTTAACCCAGCCAACTCACGGGCCACTGTTTTCAGGGCATCATCGCAGGCATCGATGAAGGCGGGGCGAAGCAGCAGGTCTTCTGCGGCATAGCCGCAAATGGCCAACTCGGGCGTGACCAGTACACGCACCCCTTGTTCGTAGGCTTGGCGGGCTGAGTCGATGATTTTGCGCGCATTGCCCACCATGTCGCCTACGACAAAGTTAAGTTGAGCATTACAAATTAGAAGGGTCATACGGGTGAAGGAATTCAATTCCAACAATTATGTCATTGAGGTGCTGAGTTCGATGCGGGACATCCCAGCGCTGGAATGGGATGCCCTTTTGGCCCAACAAAGCGAGCCTACCCCATTTATGCGCCATGCTTACTTGCTGGCCATGGAAGAAAGCGGCTCGGCAACAGCAAGTACGGGCTGGAAACTGCAGGTTTTGACCCTTCGGTATGCTGAAAATCATGCACAAGAAGGTTCAAAGGCGGGCCGCTTGGCGGGTGCGATGGCCCTTTACATCAAACCCCATTCCTACGGGGAGTATGTCTTTGATTGGGCCTGGGCGGACGCTTATCAAAGACACGGATTGAACTACTACCCTAAAGCTGTGAGCGCAGTGCCATTTACACCGGTCCCTGGCACGCGCATTTTGGCCGATGGTGAAACCAGTCAGGCTGCGCTTTTAGAAGCCGCAGTCACTTTGGCAAAAAAAGAAGCCTGGTCCTCCCTGCATGTGTTGTTTTTATCTGCCTCAGACTTGCAGGCCACCGAAACTGCTGGTTGGTTGAGCCGACACACCGTACAGTTTCATTGGCACAACAAGGGCTTTGAAGACTTCGATCATTTTCTTCAAGCACTCAACCAAGAAAAACGTAAAAAAATCAAACAAGAGCGCCGCAAAGTCAAAGAAGCCGGTGTTCGCTTTGTTGCGATTGAAGGCTCAAACATCCAGAGCACCGACTGGGATTTCTTTTACAAATGCTACGCCCAAACTTATTTTGAACACGGCAATGCCCCGTATTTAAGCCGCGACTTTTTTCAACGGATGGAAGACAACATGCCAGAAAACTGGGTGTTGTTCGTCGCAGAAAAAGAGGGTCAAAGAATGGCCTGCAGTTTGATTGGGGTCCACAACAAAGTCGCTTACGGCCGCTACTGGGGCGCCTTAGAACGTGTTGACTGTTTGCATTTTGAAGCATGCTACTACCAGCCGATTGAATGGTGTATTCAGTCGGGCATGGAGCGGTTTGAAGGGGGCGCACAGGGGGAGCACAAAATGGCGCGCGCCCTGATGCCCGTCAAAGCCAGCAGCGCGCATTGGCTAGCGCATCCCAGTTTTGCAGATGCGGTTGAAAAATACCTAGAACGAGAAGGCCATGGCATTGAGGCCTACTTGGAAAACTTGGAAGCGCGATCACCTCTGAAAGAGAAGTGATCGGCTGTCAGAACCTCTTTAGGCCTTTGACTTTTGGTAATTGGCGATACCGTCCAAGATTTCTTTTTTGGCTGATTCAGGACCTTCCCAGCCCAAAATCTTGACCCATTTGCCTTCTTCCAAATCTTTGTAATGCTCAAAGAAGTGAGCAATGGTTTTCAACCTCAAAGGGTTCAAGTCTTCAGGTTTTTGCCACTGCGTGTAGATCGACAAAATTTTGTCGGTGGGCACAGCCAAAACCTTACCGTCTTCGCCAGCTTCGTCTTGCATTTTCAATATGCCGATAGGACGGCAAGGCACCACAACACCTGGGATCAAAGGGACGGGCGTGATGACCAGCACGTCGACGGGGTCGCCATCACCGCTGATGGTTTTGGGCACATAGCCATAGTTGGTGGGGTAATGCATGGCCGTGCTCATGAAACGGTCAACAAAAATGGCGCCAGTGGCCTTGTCGACTTCGTATTTCACGGGATCGGCGTTCATCGGGATTTCGATGATGACGTTGAATTGTTCGGGAACTTTGCTGCCTGGGGTAACGTTGTCTAGGGACATTTTCAGAAAATATAAAGAGTTGAAGTAAATCTAAGAACCTTAGGATTAACCCCGATTTTACTTTCACAGGGCTTGCGATTTCACAACAATGCCCTTTTAATGACTGTGTTGGCCAATCGTCTCCTTGTGGGAGCGAGGAAGCAACGCCGGGAGGTGTTCCTCGAGCGTTGCACCTCCTTTCAGCGGTAACAACTAAGGAGAATTATTTATGACAGGCAATTCAGCGTTGATTTTGGCGCTAGTTTGCGGGCTGATCGCCGTAATTTACGGTATTTGGGCACGCGGTTGGATTTTGGCCCAAGACCCGGGCAATGCGCGTATGCAAGAAATTGCAGCCGCCATTCAAGCGGGTGCTGCGGCTTATCTGGCCAGACAATACAAAACCATTGCCATCGTCGGTGTCGTTCTGGCCATCCTGATGGGCATCTTTCTCGACAGCAAAACAGCCATTGGCTTCGTCATTGGCGCGGTTTTGTCGGGTGCATGCGGTTTCATTGGGATGAACGTTTCTGTTCGTGCCAATGTGCGAACAGCACAGGCCGCCACCAAAGGCATTGGCCCCGCACTTGATGTGGCGTTTCGCGGCGGCGCCATTACAGGCATGTTGGTCGTGGGCTTAGGCTTGCTAGGCGTCACAGGCTTTTACTGGTTCTTGGCTGGCAATGGCAACCACACACCCGACCTCAAGTTGTCTGTCATCTTGAACCCACTGATTGGTTTTGCATTTGGCTCCTCCCTTATTTCCATCTTTGCCCGCTTGGGCGGCGGCATCTTTACCAAAGGTGCTGACGTGGGTGCCGATTTGGTGGGTAAAGTTGAAGCGGGCATCCCTGAAGACGACCCTCGCAACCCAGCCGTGATTGCTGACAACGTAGGCGACAACGTGGGCGACTGCGCAGGCATGGCCGCCGACTTGTTTGAAACCTATGCAGTGACCTTGATTGCCACCATGGTTTTAGGCTCCTTGCTGATTGCCGGTGCCCCTGGCAATGCCGTGATGTACCCCCTCGCCTTGGGCGCAGTGTCCATCGTGGCTTCCATCATTGGTTGCTTCTTTGTCAAGGCATCACCCGGTATGACCAACGTCATGCCAGCCTTGTACAAAGGCTTGGCCATTGCAGGCGGTTTATCCCTGATTGCTTTCTACTTCGTCACGATGTGGATCATGCCGGACAACGCCATCACGGCAACTGGCAGCCAAATGAAACTGTTCGGTGCGTGCGCAGTTGGCTTGGTCTTAACGGCCGCACTGGTTTGGATCACTGAGTTTTACACAGGCACGCAGTACAGCCCTGTGCAGCACATTGCGCAGGCTTCCACCACGGGTCATGGCACCAATATCATTGCAGGCTTAGGCGTTTCCATGCGCTCAACCGCATGGCCCGTCATTTTTGTCTGTATTGCCATTGTGGCTTCCTACAATTTGGCCGGCTTGTACGGCATTGCGGTCGCGGCCATGTCCATGCTGTCCATGGCGGGCATTGTTGTGGCTTTGGATGCCTACGGCCCCATCACTGACAACGCAGGCGGTATTGCCGAAATGGCTGAATTGCCCAGCAGCGTGCGTGACATTACCGACCCACTGGACGCAGTGGGTAACACCACCAAGGCTGTCACCAAGGGTTACGCCATTGGCTCTGCGGGCTTGGCTTCCTTGGTGCTGTTTGCTGACTACACCCACAAATTGGAAACCTACGGCAAAGCCATTACTTTTGACTTGTCCGACCCCATGGTCATTGTGGGCTTGTTTATTGGCGGTCTGATCCCCTATTTGTTTGGCGCGATGGCCATGGAAGCGGTGGGCCGAGCTGCCGGTGCGGTGGTGGTGGAAGTTAGACGCCAGTTCAGTGAAATCAAGGGCATCATGGACGGTTCAGCCAAACCCGAATACGGCCGTGCTGTTGACATGCTGACCACAGCTGCCATCAAAGAGATGGTCATCCCCAGCTTGCTGCCTGTGGTGGTGCCCATTGTGGTGGGCTTGTTGCTTGGCCCCAAGGCCTTGGGCGGCTTGCTCATGGGAACCATTGTGACTGGCTTGTTTGTGGCCATCTCGATGTGTACTGGCGGCGGCGCATGGGACAACGCCAAAAAGTACATTGAAGACGGTCACCACGGCGGCAAAGGCTCCGAAGCGCACAAAGCGGCCGTCACGGGTGATACCGTGGGCGACCCCTACAAAGACACAGCTGGCCCTGCCATCAATCCCTTGATCAAGATCATCAACATTGTGGCTTTGCTGATTGTGCCTTTGGTGATGCAATTCCACGGCTGAAAATGTGGGTGTGATAACCACACCCTAGGCCTCCAAAGCCTGCCTGTGGCAACATGGGCG
>JBIKJX010000171.1:0-4621 GCA_044360785.1 Limnohabitans sp. | reverse complement strand
ACGAAGAAATTGTTCAACGTTTGGTTTTCTCTCTGGTCAATGAAGCGGCGCATATTTTGGAAGAGGGCATTGCCAGCAAAGCCAGTGACATTGACATGGTTTACCTCACTGGGTATGGCTTCCCGCTGTTCCGCGGCGGCCCTATGTTGTACGCAGATCAATTTGGCTTGTTCAACGTGGTAGAAGCCATGAAGAAATTTGCCAAAAACCCACGCGACGATGCCGCTTTCTGGCAACCCGCTCCGCTCTTGGCCCGTTTGGTGGCTGACGGCAAAACTTTCAACTGAATTGAGGTATCAATATGACTAACGCTGTCATTGTTTCAACTGCTCGCACGCCCCTGGCCAAAAGTTGGAAGGGCGGATTCAACATGACCCATGGCGCAACGCTTGGCGGTCATGCGGTTCAGCATGCAGTGCAAAGGGCTGGCATTGAAGCTGCAGAAGTGGAAGACGTCATCATGGGTTGTGCCAATCCTGAAGGCGCCACAGGTGCCAACATTGCACGTCAAATTGCACTCAAAGCGGGCATGCCTATTTCTGTTTCTGGCCTCACCGTCAATCGTTTTTGTTCTTCTGGACTGCAAACCATTGCGCTGGCTGCACAACGCATCATCGCTGGCGAAGGACAAGTTTATGTGGCAGGTGGTGTTGAAAGTATTTCTTGTGTTCAGCAAGAAATGAATCACCACATGTTCTTTGACTTGGCGCTTCAAAAAATGAAGCCAGAGATTTACTGGAGCATGTTGCAAACAGCTGAGCAAGTGGCCAAACGCTACAAAATCAGTCGCGACCGCATGGATGAGTACGGTGCTGCCAGCCAGCAAAAAGCATGTGCTGCGCAAGCTGCAGGTTTGTTCGACGCCGAAATTGCGCCCATCACAGTGTCTGCCGGTGTGATTGACAAGGTCATGGGCATGATGACCAAGCAAATCACCGTCAGCAAAGATGAAGGCTTGCGTGAAGGTACCACCATTGAAGCCATTTCGGGTCTGCGTTCAGCCATGCCCGGCGGCCTCATCTCAGCAGGTAATGCGTCTCAGTTTTCTGATGGCGCAGGCGCATGCGTGGTGATGGATGAAAGCTTGGCTGAAAAACGTGGCTTGAAACCACTCGGCCGCTTCCTAGGTTTTGCAGTCGCTGGTTGCGAGCCCGATGAAATGGGCATCGGTCCTGTTTACGCAGTACCCAAAGCTTTGGCACGTTTAGGTTTGAAGGTCTCCGACATTGATTTGTGGGAGCTGAACGAAGCTTTTGCGGTTCAAGTTTTGTATTGCCGTGACACCTTGGGCATTCCACCAGAGCGTTTGAATGTGAATGGCGGCGCCATTGCAGTGGGTCACCCCTATGGTGTGAGCGGACAACGCTTAACAGGCCACGCGCTGATTGAAGGCAAACGTCGCGGTGCCAAACGTGTGGCAGTCACCATGTGCATTGGCGGCGGCATGGGCGCTTGCGGCATTTTCGAAGTCTTGTAATTCGCCCCAAACCTCTCACGGGCGTCCCGCTATCTTGCAGGTCGCCCGTTTTTATTTCTGTTGAAACATTGAATGCCATGAGTCTTCGAAGCACATTGGATTTTTTACTTTACGACTGGCTCGACATTGGAAGTTTGCAGCAACGTGCACGCTTCACTGATCACAGTCGGGAAACCTTTGATGCAGTTTTAGACACATGCGAACGCATCGCACGCGAGAAATATGCCCCCTTCAATCGTTTGGTCGATATCGAAGAACCGCGTTTTGACGGCGAAAAAGTCATCCTTCCGCAAGCCACCCATGATGCACAAAAAGCCTATGCCGAATCAGGCATGTTGAGTGCAGCACAAGACTACGACATCGGTGGCATGCAATTGCCCTATACCGTGGAGGCCGCCGCCAATACTTTCTTTGCCATGGCATCTGTCAGTATTGGTACTGGCATGCTGACAGTAGGCAATGCCAATTTGCTGATGGCCCACGGCACTGAAACGCAAAAGTCAGTTTTCGCATTGAATGAGTTTTCAGGCAGGTGGTCAGGCACCATGTGCTTGTCTGAACCGCAGGCGGGCTCTTCACTCAGTGACGTGATGACGCGAGCCGTACCCGATGGTCCATCGTTTGAAGCAGACCCCTTAGGCCATCGCTATCGCCTCAAAGGCAACAAGATGTGGATTTCTGCGGGCGAACATGAACTGACAGAAAACATCGTCCATTTGGTTTTGGCCAAAATTCCCGATGCCACCGGCAAGTTAGTTCCTGGTGTGAAGGGCATCTCTTTGTTCATTGTTCCCAAGAAATTGGTCAATGCCCAAGCTGAATTAACGGGTGTCAGAAATGATGTGGCATTGGCGGGTTTAAACCACAAATGTGGATGGCGTGGCACCACCAACACCTTGCTCAATTTTGGAGAAGGCAAGTATCCCGTTCAGACCGACAATCCAGAGAGCGATGGCAGCGGCGCCATTGGCTATTTGGTAGGTGAACCAGGTAAGGGCTTGGGCTACATGTTCCACATGATGAACGAGGCCCGAATTGGTGTTGGCTTGGCAGCAACCATGCTAGGCATGGCGGGTTATGAAGCGAGTTTGGCCTATGCCAAAAATCGCCCGCAAGGACGCCCAGTATCTGGGGGGTCACAAAAGGTAGTCAAAGATGCTGCCCAAGGTCAAATTCGGATCATCGAACATGCCGATATCAAGCGCATGCTATTGGCTCAAAAATCATACTGTGAAGGTGCATTGGCGCTTGAACTGTACTGCGCCAAACTGGTGGATGAACAACACACCGGAACCCCTGAATCTATCAATGAAGCCAGATTGTTGCTAGAGGTTTTGACTCCCATCGCAAAAAGTTGGCCCAGTGAGTGGTGCTTGGAAGCCAACAGTTTGGCCATCCAAATTCATGGCGGCTATGGCTACACACGTGATTTCCCAGTCGAGCAGTACTGGCGAGACAATCGCCTCAACATGATTCATGAAGGTACACATGGCATTCAGGCCATGGACCTGTTGGGCCGAAAAGTTTTGATGGAAGAGGGCGCAGGTCTGAAATTATTGGCGGCCAGAATTTTGGCAACTTGTGACAAAGCCATGCACACTTCAGATTTAACGCCCAATGCCAACTCCCTCAAGGCAGCCTTGGACAAAGTGGCAACAGCCACTCGGCAAGCGTGGTCCACTGGACAGCCTCAAGAGGCTCTGGCCAATGCGGTCCCCTACCTGCAAGCCTTCGGGCATTTGGTTTTGGCATGGACATGGTTAGATGTGCTTGCATCAACTCAGCGCCATCAAACGTCTGCCGATATGGGCCGTCGTGCTGCCGCTGAATACTTTTTTCAATACGAACTTCCAAAAATTGATGCTTGGTTGCAAGTGGTCAGCACTCGCAATATGACCTGCGCCAACCTACCTGAAGAGGCCTTCTAATGAATTCAAATGCCAATACCCCAAATCAAGTTTCTGGTTTGCGACACATCGTGATGTGGCAATTGAAAGAACAGGCCGAAGGATATAGTCGACATGAAAACATGCTGAAGGCCAGAGACATCTTGCTTCAATTTGCCAATCTCACACCCGATATTCTTTTGTTTGAAGTGGGCATCAAAACCGACGGGCTAGACTGCACCAGTGACCTGATCCTAAATTCAGTTTTCAAAGATGAAGCTGCTTTGAAAACTTACCAAAACCACCCTGACCACCTCGCCATCAAACCGTTCATGAAAGCAGTTGTTGAGCAAAGACACTGCATGGACTTTTGGGTTTGAATTTTGAAAGGAAAAAAATGACACGTCGCATCCAACAATTGTTTGATCTCACTGGACAAACCGCATTGATCACTGGCGGCTCACGCGGATTGGGCTTGCAAATGGCTCACGCGCTGGGTGAAGCAGGCGCGCGTTTGATGCTCAGCTCTCGCAAAGCAGATGACCTGGAAGTTGCCGTTGCAGAACTCAAGGCTGCTGGCATTGATGCTGACTACATTGCGGCAGACTGTGGCAAAGAAGAGGACATCAGGCGCTTGGCCAATGAGACCATGAAGCGCATGGGGCGCATTGATATTTTGATCAACAATGCCGGCGCAACTTGGGGAGCTCCTGCAGAGGATCACCCCGTACCCGCCTGGGACAAAGTGATGAACTTGAATGTTCGTGGCTACTTCATCTTGTCGCAAGAAGTTGCCAAGTTGTCCATGATTCCAAATCGCAAAGGACGTATTTTGAACATTGCCTCCATCGCTGGTTTAGCAGGCAACCCCATCGAAATGCAAACCATTGCTTACAACACATCGAAGGGTGCCGTCATCAATTTCACGAAGGCACTGGCAGGTGAGTGGGGGCAATATGGCATCACAGTCAACGCCATTTGCCCTGGATTTTTCCCCAGCAAAATGTCAATGGGATTGATCGAAAAAATGGGAGAAGAACGAATGGCCAGCCATGCGCCCTTAAGAAGATTAGGTGACAACGAAGACCTGAAGGGCCTGACAGTGTTGTACGCGAGTGATGCCGGCAAACACATCACAGGCCAATGGTTGGCCGTAGATGGTGGTGTCAGCTCAGTCATTGGCGGTTAAATTCATCATGAGTGTTTCATTTGGTCCGGGCATCCCATTTGTCAATCACATGGGTTTTACCTTAGAAAG
>JBIKJX010000006.1:0-15836 GCA_044360785.1 Limnohabitans sp. | reverse complement strand
TGGGTGCATCGTCCGATTCGTGTTCTGAGGGCGGCGCAAGGTCTGGTTCTTTTTGTGGCTCTTCAGGTGGCTGCGAGGACGCTTCAGTGTCTTCAGGCGGAGAAGACTCGTGCTGGTCTGAGGGCCATTGTGTGGCTCTGGGCGCCAACACGCGACGCGCTGCAAATTCCAAGTCTTCGTTGTCTAGTTCCGTGCGCAAATTCAAAGCCGCATGGCAGCAAGCGACTCGCAAAGCCAAACTGGGTATGCGCAACGAGTCAATTCCCAAGCCTTGCGCCGTTGCGCACATGGCCAATGCTTGATCGTCTGTCCATTGAAGGGCTGTCAAGCATGCGCGCATTTTTTGCAAATGGTCATCGCTCAATTGCACATGGATGGCTTGCGCTTCGGTGTCCAAGGCATCAACTGACATGGCTTGAATATCTGAGGGCGCTAGGTCTTTGAGATCAAGCCAAATTCCCAACCTCTCTTGGAGCGCTTTACCCAGAGGGGCATCATCGTCGAGCGATTCGTCCAACGCAATCACGCCAAACTGTGTGTGGATTGAATCGCTGTTGGAGTCTTTGTTTGAATGGCCATTCAGAGAGGGAATGGACTGCGTGTCCATGGCTTGCGTCATTGGCGCAATCAGTGCGCTGGGAAATCGCTCCGCCATGCTGATGCACACAACGCCTTGGTTGGCTTGTTGCAATAAACCTGACTGCATGTGCAGTCGGCCAGTTTGTAAAGTAGCCGATAAATCAATGCCACCCAACAATCTTTCGAGGTCGACACTGCCTGGCAACTTGACGCATCGAACACTGCTGTTGTGCAGAGCTTGAAGCCATCGTTCTCGAACCGGGCCAAAGGGCGCACGCAACCAAATGCCGCCAAATCCGTAGGGGTCAATTTGTAACAGTTGCAAGCACGTGATGGCATCGTTCCATGCAGCGATTCCTTGCAGTGGACGCGAGGTGGCCAAAGTTCAAGCGCCCAAAATCTCTTGTAAGCACCTTTGCACGCGCTCGCCAGAGTCTGTGTCGTCCAAGGGATTGCGACGCAAGCGATGACGCAGGGCCAGCGGCGCAATGGTTTTGAGATGCTCTGGTTTGACCGCCTTGCTGCCTTGCATGGCAGCCAAAGCGCGTGTTGCACGCAAGAGGGTGAGTTCTGCGCGCAGTCCGTCGGTGCCCAATTGTTGGCACAGGCGCGCGCACATTGTGAGCATCTCATCGCTGACCACCACAGCGTCCAACAACTTGCGTGCTTTGACAATGCGCTTTTGCAGCTTGTCACTTTCTTCTTGCCACTTGGCTTTGTAAGCCATAGGATCTTTGTCAAACGCATCACGGCGTTTGATCACTTCGACGCGCAGCGCCACATCTTGCGGTGTGCGAACTTGCACGGACAAACCAAAACGGTCTAGCAATTGAGGGCGCAGTTCGCCTTCTTCTGGATTGCCACTGCCGACCAACACAAAGCGAGCAGGGTGTCGAATGCTGAGGCCCTCGCGCTCTACCAAGTTTTCACCTGAAGCCGCCACATCGATGAGCAAGTCGACCAAGTGATCGTCAAGCAAATTCACTTCGTCAATGTACAAAAACCCACGGTGCGCTTGCGCCAACAAGCCGGGTGAAAATTCTTTGATGCCTTGCGACAAGGCTTTTTCTAAATCGAGGGCGCCCACAATGCGATCCTCTGTGGCGCCCAATGGCAAGTCCACCACGCTCACAGCTCGACTTTCGGTTTGTAGCTTGGGCGCTTTGACGCCAGATGCGGTGTGTGCGGCCTGGCAAATGGGACACGATTGGGCAGGCTTTAAGGGGTCGCATCGGTAGGGACAGCCTTTGACCACTTGAATGGGTGGCAGCAAATCAGCCAAAGCTCTGACAGCGGTCGACTTGCCTGTGCCTCGATCGCCCAACACCAGCACCCCGCCTACCGTGGGATCAATGGCCACCACCTGGATGGCCAGGGTCATCTCGTCTTGACCGACGATGGCTGCAAAAGGAAACGTGGATGCCATGGAAAATCCCACTGAACTGATTCAGTCCATCATCTAAAAACCGTCTCAAACTGTCAAGTTAAATTTACAGTTTGAGTTTGAAAAGGGGGTGTTCAATGTCAGTTTATGACGACGATCGCAGTTTTTTGGAGTGGCGGTGGACGGTTTCAACCAAGGCGGTCACATGTTCAGGGGGCGTGTGTTGGTGAATACCGTGTCCCAAATTGAAAATATGGGTCGGCCCTGTCTGGGTTGGATCGGTATGAGGCTTGCCAAAACTGTCCAGCACCCGAATCACCTCTTTTTCGATGCAGTCAGGGGGTGCAAAAAGCACATTGGGGTCGATGTTGCCTTGCAAGGCCTTGCCTGGACCGCCCACTTGGCCGCCCACCAGCGCACGCGCCTTTCCTAAGTTCATCGTCCAATCTAAGCCGAGGACCTCGCAGTCGAGATGGTTCATATCGTCCAGCCACAAACCGCCACCTTTGGTGAAAACAATGCGGGGTATTTGTTGGCCTTCGTGGTGTGTTTTCAGTTTGGAAAGTACCAATGACGTGTATTTCAAGCTGAATTGTTGGAAGGCGCCGTCGGCCATGACGCCGCCCCAACTGTCAAAAATCATGACGGCCTGCGCGCCGGCATCAATTTGTGCATTCAAATATTCCGCAACGGACAGCGCGTTGATTTCCAAAATTCGATGCATCAAATCTGGGCGGCTGTACATCAGACTTTTGACCAATCGGTAGTCGTCCGAGCCAGCGCCTTCCACCATGTAGCATGCCAAAGTCCAGGGGCTGCCCGAAAAGCCAATCAGGGGAACTCTGCCGTTCAGGGCCTTTCGAATGGAGGTCACTGCATCAAATACATAACGCAGTTTGTTCATGTCCGGCACTTGCAGGGCGGCAACAGCGGCCTCATCTCGGACCACTTTTTCAAATTTTGGACCTTCGCCGAGGGCAAAACTCAAACCCAAACCCATGGCATCGGGCACCGTCAAGATGTCTGAAAACAGAATGGCGGCATCCAATGGGTACCTGTCCAAGGGCTGGAGGGTGACCTCGGTCGCGTAATCGGTGTTGGTGGCCAAACCCATGAAACTGCCTGCTTTTGCGCGGGTTTGACGGTATTCGGGGAGGTAGCGGCCAGCTTGCCGCATCAGCCAAACCGGCGTGTGGTCAGTCGATTGGCGCAAGCAAGCGCGTAAGAATTGGTCGTTTTGAAGTGCTGGGTACATAAGTGTGTTGGGTTGGTAAAACCAATACTTTTTGAAAGTGTCAATAAATAATTAAGCCGAAGTGTCAATTTAACTTGACGATTTGTCAAATCGGGGTAAATTACAGGTCTGTCAATCACCTCGTCAGGCCAAACATGGACGCCCTGTTGGAATGGATTCATTCGCCATCGCACTTGAGAAAGCTTTCACGTGAAAGCTTGCCTGCTTTGGCCCATGAATTGCGCGAGCGTTTGATTCAAACAGTCTCTAAAACGGGCGGCCATTTCAGCTCTAACCTTGGCACCGTCGAACTCACCATTGCCTTGCATTACGTCTTCAATACGCCAGAAGACCGATTAATTTGGGATGTGGGCCATCAAACCTATCCGCACAAAATGCTCACTGGGCGCATGGACCAAATGGGAACATTGCGACAAAAGGGGGGACTGAGTGGTTTTCCGAGGCGGGAAGAGAGCGAATACGACGCGTTTGGTACGGCGCATTCTTCCACCAGCATTTCCGCAGCCTTGGGCATGGCCATGGCTGCCAAACAAACAGGCAGTCAGCGCAAAGCAGTGGCCATCATTGGCGATGGGGCGCTCACCGCAGGCATGGCTTACGAAGCCATGAACAATGCAGGCACCGCCGATTGTGATCTGCTGGTCATCTTGAATGACAACGACATGTCCATTAGCCCACCCGTAGGCGCACTGAACCAGTACCTGGGTGAGTTGATGTCAGGACGCTTTTATGCCGAAGCTAAAAAAATTGGCGAAAAGTTTTTGAAAAATGCCCCCCCATTGTTTGCGATAGCGCGCCAACTAGAACAACAAACACAGAACTTCATTCAGCCCGACACCATTTTTGAAAAGTTGGGTTTTACTTACACCGGACCTGTCGATGGACACGACGTAAATGGTTTGGTCGATGTCATGCAAAGACTGTCCCAAGCCAAGGGACCTCAGTTTTTGCATGTGGTCACCCGCAAGGGAAAGGGCTATGCCAAGGCCGAGGCCGACCCCATTGCTTACCATGGCCCAGGCAAGTTTGATCCCGCCGTGGGCCTCACGCCTTCAGCCAGCAGTCAATTGACGTTCACCCAAGTGTTTGGACAGTGGTTGTGTGACATGGCAGCCAAGGACCCTCGCTTGGTAGGCATCACGCCCGCCATGCGTGAGGGCTCTGGGATGGTGGCTTTCAGTCAACGATTTGCGCATCGCTATCACGACGTGGGCATTGCAGAACAACATGCGGTCACTTTTGCAGCAGGTATGGCGTGTGAAGGTCTCAAGCCTGTGGTGGCCATTTACTCCACATTCCTGCAACGCGCCTATGACCAATTGATTCACGATGTGGCACTGCAAAATTTGCCCGTGGTATTTGCTTTGGACCGCGCTGGCTTGGTGGGTGCCGATGGTGCAACACATGCCGGCATGTTTGACATTGCCTTTACCCGATGCATTCCCAACATGAGCGTGGCGTGCCCCGCAGATGAAAATGAGTGCCGTCAATTACTCAGCACGGCCTATGCACAAGATCATTCCGTGACAGTGCGATACCCAAGGGGTGCTGGCGTTGGCAAAGAAGTTGCCAAAGATTTAAGCACCTTGCCCTTTGGCAAAGGTGAGATTCGACGTGAAGGAAAAGGTTTGGTCATCTTGTCGTTTGGCCCCTTACTTTATGAAGCCTTGAAGGTGGCAGAGCATCTGGACGCCACTGTCGTCAACATGCGCTGGGCCAAGCCAATTGACCTAGAACTGCTCAAGGACGTTGCACAAACCCACGAACGCGTGGTGACCCTCGAAGATGGCACGCGCAAGGGCGGCGCTGGTGCAGCCGTCTTGGAATCTTTGCAGGATCTGGGTGTGGTGAAGCCTGTTTTGGTGATTGGCTTTGAAGATGAGTTCACTGAACATGGTGACCCCAATTTGCTGATGCAGCAATATGGCCTCACAGCCGCAGGCATTCAAAAACGCATTCACGACCACTGGCCCGACACGCAAGCCACGCCTGCATTAAGAAGGGTCGTCTAAGTGGCTGTTTGGACGCTTGGCCTAAACCACCGAACCGCGCCAATTGATCTGCGCGAGCGGTTTGCTTTTGCGTCTGAACAATTAGAAAACTCATTGATTGGCTTGCGACAAAGTTTCGACAGCCACAAAGAAGTGGCCATCTTGTCCACCTGTAACCGAACAGAAATTTACTGTGCCGGTGATGCCGTTCATCTGCCTCAAACGCTTTCTTGGTTGGCTGAAAAAGGGCAAACGCAGGTTGAGGTTTTGCAATCGCACATTTATCGCATGGAAGGCGATGCCTCAGCGCGACACGCCTTCAGAGTGGCCAGTGGACTTGACTCGATGGTCTTGGGTGAGTCACAAATTTTGGGACAGCTCAAAGATGCAGTGAAATTAGCGGCCGATACAGGTGCCTTAGGGACCACCTTGAATCAACTCTTTCAAAGGTCATTTGCCGTGGCCAAAGAGGTTAGAACCTCTACAGAAATTGGTGCGCATTCGATTAGCATGGCGGCGGCTTCTGTTCGCTTGGCATCCAGAATTTTTGAAAATATCAAAGACACCCATGTGCTCTTTGTCGGTGCAGGCGAAATGATTGAATTGTGCGTGGCACATTTTGGTGCCAAGTCACCGCGCTCTATCACCATTGCCAATCGCTCTCTTGAAAGAGCGCAGACTTTGGCCGCAGCACATGGTGGTAAATCGATTGCGTTGGCAGACTTGCCTAAAAAGCTTCATGAGTTTGACATCGTCATCAGCTGTACCGCTAGCACACTGCCCTTGATTGGTTTGGGGGCTGTCAAAAGCGCGCTGCGCGCCAGAAAAAATCGTCCCATCTTCATGGTCGACTTGGCGGTGCCCCGCGACATTGAGCCTGAAGTCAAAGACCTGCGTGATGTCTATTTGTACACGGTGGACGACCTAACGGAAGTCATCAACAGTGGTCAATCACAACGCCAAGCTGCTGTGGTAGATGCAGAAGTCATCATTGACGCAGGCGTCCGAAAATTCATGGCTTGGCTTGATCAGAGAACTCATGTGCCCCTCATTCAAGAACTCAACATGCAAGCCGATCATTGGCGACAAGCCGAGCTGGTGCGCGCGCGCAAGTTGATTGAAAAAGGACAGCCACTGGAAGAAGTTCTAGAAGCCTTTTCATTGGGCTTGATGAAAAAAATGTTGAACGGTCCCTTGCGTGAACTGCATCACGAAGAAGTTGATCAAAGAGACAAAGCGCGGGAAGCAGTTCGGAAAATGTTTTTGAACGCCTGATTCATCCATGCGTGTCCTTTTATTGGGTGCATCGGGAACCATTGGGTTGGCAACAGCACGAGCGTTGATGCGGCAAGGCCACGAGCTGGTTTGTTTTTTGAGGCACCCCAAAAATAGCCAGTCATCTAAAACAGACGACAAACTTGCAGCATCATTAGCGGGTGCCACACTTCGATTTGGCGACCCTTGCAACCTTAGCTCCTTGCAAAACGACGGCTTTGCACATGAGCGTTTCGATGCGGTTGTGTCTTGCTTGGCGTCCCGAACAGGTAGCCCAAAGGATGCGTGGCGGGTTGATCATGAGGCACATATCTTTGTCCTGCAAGCCGCACAAGCATCTGGCGTTCGAATTTTTGTACAGCTTTCAGCCATTTGTGTTCAAAAACCCAAGTTGGCTTTTCAGCATGCCAAACTGGCTTTTGAAAAAGCTTTGATGACCTCGGGTTTAACGTATGTCATTGTCAGGCCAACCGCATTTTTTAAATCGCTGTCGGGGCAATTGAACCGCGTTAAAGAGGGCAAACCTTTTCTCATTTTTGGCGATGGCACATTAACCGCTTGCAAACCCATCAGCGACGATGACTTGGCTGATTTCATTGCAGGCAGCCTTTTAGACCCCACCAAGCACAATCAAATCTTGCCGATTGGCGGACCCGGTCCTGCCATTACACCGCTGGCGCAAGGAGAGTATTTGTTTCAACTTTTGGGCAAGGTACCTCGCTTCAAGCGCCTTCCTGTTGGCATGCTCGACGTCATCATTGGCCTTCTGAGTGTCATTGGGAAGGTGATTCCAGCTGCAGCCGAGAAAGCAGAGCTTGCACGCATTGGCCGTTACTATGCGACCGAATCGATGTTGGTCTGGAATGAGGCGACGGGCCGCTACGATCCAGACGGTACCCCGTCTTACGGTCGTCAAACTTTGTGGCATGCCTACGAAGCCTATGTACAAGGCGAGGGTGTGCCGGATCGTCGAGAGCACGCCGTTTTTTAGGGGGTTTTCATAAGGAGATTCAGCCCAGTCGGCATTAGAATGCCCACTAACTATGCAGATTTCCTCTGATTCCAGCACCCCTCAAGCGCCATCCTCCCGCGGACCCTCGGTCCAGTGGATTGGTGTTCAGTGGCAGGGTGGCTACTACGCCATCCCCCTGTCAAGATTGGCAGCGGTCTTCAAAACCCAAACCACTGGTCCAACAGGCCGACGTGCCGAGTTGGACATTCAAGTCCATGACGGTGCGCCTGTTTTCATGCGCTCTTTTTCAAATTGCTTCGATCTAAGTGCTCACCCAGCACCTTCCAATTCAGCCGATGAAGAATTGAAGTGGGCGCTTATTTTGAATGTACCGGGTGCGACCCCTTTGGGTTGTCGGGTGCACCAAGTGGTCGGACCATTTTGGGATGATCTGAATTCGAGCGCTGTGCATCACGATGGCCAAGATTGGTTGTTGGTCCAAGTTCGTGGGAGCTTCCATGCTTGAGGCGCGCAAACTGAGTGCCCAAGTGAAACAAGACCAAGTTGGCAAAATTTGGTCTTGGTTGTCTGGCTTCATTTGGTTGCTGACCCTTGCGGTGCTGGGTAGCATTTGGATCGGGCTCAATTTTCAAGCCCCTCCGCCAGACAAGTCGCAAGAAAAGATGGCTTCGGCCCATGCGCAAGCGCTGTCTACCGTGACCCAATTGACGACGCTGTTGGCACCGGAGCAAGAGTTGACGCCAGACATGTTTCAGCAGCTTGGCGGCATCAGTGCCCCATTGACTGAGTTTGCGCAAATGGCTGCAACAGCGACTCGTATCTCGCCGGAGTCTGCAGACACACAATCGTGGCCCGGCAGAATCAATGCCTTGGTGGTCGACCTGAACGTATTGAGTGAAGGCCAAGCGTCTTTGGGCGACTACTTCAACCTGCGCAATACCTTGATGGGCTTCTACAAGCCCAAAGGCCCACTCAACCCCAAACAAATGGCAGAAGCTTCAGCGGCACGTGGCTTTTATACAGCCGCAATGGACTGGGTGAACGTGACTGTCTTACCTGTTGCGCTGCCTGCAGCAAATGCCAGCCTCACGGGCTCGTCAGTGCCTTTGACCACGGTCGTTCCTAAGCTGACTTGGGCTCACTTGGCCAAAGGCCAGCCCATCTGGCGAGAAATCAACACACAGTTGGATGCGCTGGAGGCAGAAGCCAAGCAATCTGAAGATCCAACGCGCGCCAAGATGGCCAAAGAAACGCTGGCTTTGTTGGCTAAAAATGACAGCTTGCAAGCCATTCGCAAAGCCGATGATGCATGGTCAAAAATGATGGCAGCGCAAGACCGTCTTAAAACAGCGACCACTCAGTTGCCCGAAGAACCCCAAGTCATTTTGGCCCCCCCTCCTTGGGATTGGTCTCGCTTGGCATTCCCAGGATCCAGCGCGCAAGGCCTGTTGCTTGGCATGGGTTTGCTGATGCTCAGCTTGCTGGTCAATGCGGTGGCCTTTGTGGTCAGACGAAATCACTTGCGCGCTTTGTCAGAGCGGTGGTTAACCGTGACACGTCAATTGGAGTCAGCCGTTCGGACGGTGGATGCGCCGCTGGCCAATGCCGTTCAGCGCATCGATGCCATGTCGAGTGAATTTGGCCCAGTTTTGGACAAGCTCAAAATCATGCAGCAGGCGCTCAATACGCCCATCGAATCGCCTGCCAAAACCATGGAAGCGCAGGCTTGGAATGCGTTGCTTCGGATGCAAACTGAGATCGAAAGCGATTTGAATTTATTGCGCGAAAAACTGTTGAACATCCACCTTCAATTTTGCAACGGTCAGACGCACGAAAACTTGGTGTACGAATTGTCTTTCACCACGGAAGCCATACAAACCGTGTGCGGTACGGCCAAAGATTTAGGCCGTTCTGTGGCTGTGCTCAAAGACAATTTGTTACAAGTTGAAATCCCCAACGATGATCAAGAACTGGTCGCCTTGATTGCCCAAGTCAATGGCCTTCGAAACAGTGCCAAGCGCATTTCCCTGAACTTGCAAGATTTGTCCGGACGTTTGCAGATTTCAGTCGAGGATGTACCCAAAGGTCGGCGTTTTGAAGCAGACCTTCGTGACGATGAAAACGGGAGGCTGAATGTCAACCAACCGATTTGATCATTTGTCCTTGGTCATGGCCGATGCAGAAAGAAGTCTGGAGGGCCTTAAGCACAGCTTGAAAGGCGGCTCTGACGACATGATGCAAGGGGCATTGCATTGCCGCGATTTGTCGGAAGCTTTGTCGATCTTGGGCTTGGACACCGCCGCCGGGTTGGTGGACGATGTGGCACGACAAATGACTTTGGGGCAGCCCAGTGTGATTGAAGTGGCCAATGAGTTGCTGCCAGTCATTGGCCAGGCCATCAAAGACATTCAACTGGGCCAAGTTCCCGAAGCCGATGAGCAACTCAAGGTCTGGGAGCCTTGGGTTGCCAGACTCCAAGTTCTGGTCAGTAGAGATACTTCGTCGCTCACCCACTTCGAAGCTGTCATGCCAAGAGCCGCGGGCTCACAGATGCTGAGCTCTGCTGATCCAGGATTTAAAGCACTTCGACTGAAGGGCTTGAACCTCATTCAAAACGCCCGCATTGTTAATCAACGTGACGATGAGCGCACGGTGCGTCAAATGGATGCGCTGCTCAGTGAATTACAAGATTGGTCTTTGCGGGTGGGGCAAGTGCCCTTGGCGCAGCTGTTTCCCTTGTCGGCCCATGAAATGGTGGACATTTGGGTGGACGCTTCCTTGCTGGAAAGATTGGACATCTTGAGTCAATTAGGTACCAAAGCTGAGAGCATTAAAGCTCAGTCGCGCAGCCTGACCATCTACATGGATTGGGTTGCACCCAGCTTATCTCACGATGAATATGCGCTGATTGGAAGTTGCCTTCAAAAAGTTGCGGGTCATATTAAACGTACGCCTGAAGGTTTCCGTTTGGCCTTTCCTTCTAGTTTGTCGCGCATGCGCATGATGCCGTTCATTCGCAGAAATCAACGCTATGTCGCTGCTGCAAGTCAGTTTGTGCAGTTTCAACCAGTTTCTGAAGAGTCTGGCTTTTCAGGCACGCTCATGTTGCGTTTGGGAATCGCCAACCAATACTTGCAAGCCGACCGCATGCTGCCAGCCGAGAACATGAATGTTTTTGATGTACCAGAGGGAATCAAGCGGCCAGAAGGGGTTTGCGGCGTGGCTTTGGATGGCACCGGTGAAATTTTTTATTTCTTGAATTTTCAATGAAATACAGGTTTATTTCACTTGGTTTGGGTATCTGCCTATCTCTGTTTCAGGCGACAGCCTTCGCTCAGTCAGGATGGACGCCTCAAGCCAAAGATGCTGTGAATCGTTTTCTCAAAGATCACCCCTCCTTAGACGGGCGAGATTTTTCCGTCCAATGGTATGAGCCTAGGGGCAGTTTGCCAATCTGCGACAAGCTTCCAAAGGTCAGTTTGCAAGGTCGTGAGCGCGCTTGGGGCAAAATCTTTTTAGCGCTTAATTGTCAGGAAGGCCGCGCTTGGAATCGTCCAGTCAGCATTTATGTCGCAGTCAAGGGCAGATACCTGGTCAGCACCCAGATCTTGCGCAAGGGCCAAGCCCTTTCCATCAACGATTTTCAGTGGGCTGAAGGTGATATTTCTAAGATGGGTGACAACCTCTTAGAGGACCCAGATTTGCTCAAAAATATGGAATTGGTAAGGCCCTTACAAGCCGGATTACCAATTCGACTAAACGATTTGAAGCAAATCGCCGTAATTAAATCGGGAGACCAAGTACGGGTTACTTTGGTCGGCAAAGGTTTTGCCATCGACACCTCAGGTCAGGCCATGTCTGACAGTGCGATGGGTGGCTCTGTGAAAGTACGGATTTCTGAAGGTAAAATTGTCCAAGGCACCGTAGTCTCCCAAGGTGCAGTGGAAGTGTTGATTGATTAAGGTACAACATGATTAGCAAAGTGAATGATGTTCGAGGATCGGTTCAGCCACAAGCTACAGGCTTGAATGGCGGCTCTACGCCTGCAACTTTGCAATCAGCAACATCTACCAAAACCGAACCCGCAGCGGTCATTGGCCTGAGTGATGCAGCCAAAGCGGCACAAGCACAACCATTGATGACCAATGCCGAGAAATTGGATTTAGACTTGATTCAAGAAATCCGTCAACGGATCGCCGAAGGCACTTTTGAAATTGATTACCAAAAAGTAGCTGACAATTTGCTGGGCAATGCTGTTGCCGCTGTTCGTGCGGGCCGTGGTTAATCCACTCCCTTTTTAATCAAAAAATATGACCTTTGAACATGCTCAAGCTTTGGTTGAGCAAGTCTCAAGTGCTGTCTCTGAATTGCGAACAACGCTTGAAAACCACGAATTACCTGGCCTAGAAACAGCCATTCTCAACAGTCAAATGGCTTTGAAAGCCCTAGAAGATCACCCTGGTGGTGTGGAGGGCTTGCGAAAGCTAATTGCTACTTTTTCAGAAGAGCAGCAAGCGCAATTGAATTCACGTTTAGCCCAAGCGCGAACGGATCACCAATTGAACTCTGAACTGATTCGGTTGGCTATGCAGCGCAATGCTGCACTTCAAGCCTATGCAGCTCAGTCATCCGCTGGTGCGACCTATTCCAGTGAAGGCGGCGTTTCCTTTTTGGGTGGCGGTCAGTTACTGGGTAAATTCTAAGTGTGACAGGTTGGCCGCATACCTAGGCACCTAACATCGCCCGAATTGAAATCATGGCTTGCGTGTGTAACTGGCTAATCCTGCCTGGCGTGAGGTCCATCACTGCCGCAATTTCACGGTAAGACAAATCTTCCTGATAATGCAACGCGACAACCATCTTTTGGTTTTCTGGCAGCCTCTTCAAAATTTCTACCACTTGCTCTAAAAATTGCTTGCTTGAAAATTTTTCTAGCGGATCGGCAGACAAATCTGTGGGCAACAAATTCTCTGGCACATCATCAATGGGAAGCACATTGAACAAGCTGTCTAGCACTTGGTAATAGTCATTGACATCAAGGCCGGCCGCTTTTGCAATTTCTTGTTCACTGGGTAATCGGCCAAGTGTTTGCTCTAAGCGCTGCGTTACTTTTTCAAGCCCATCCAGTTTGTCGCGTTGATTGCGAGGCAAGATATCTTCTTTACGACACGCATCATAAATAGCGCCTCGTATGCGCATGCTGGCATAGCTTTCGAAGCTTTGATTGGGCTGCGGCACATACCGTTGAAGTGCTTCCAAGAGGCCTGTCATGCCTTCCTGAATGAGATCGTCCAGCATCACGTTTGCTGGTAAACGAGAGCCAATCTGAGAAGCTATTCTTCGCACCATGGGTTGGTACTTCTTCAATTGCTCACCGAGGTCTTGCTGGTACTTGGTGCCCATGTCAGTGCGTGAGTAAATGCCGTTTAAGAACCTCTGCCAATTCAGGCAAGCCAGACCACGCATTGGCAAGAGGCGCTTGGAGTCTCTCGGGCTGGATCGAGCCCAGCACTTGGACTGGTTGAGATAGATGCGCTAGAGAAATTTGCTCGAACCAATTTAAGGCATGCGTGAGTGTCTCGCTTTCACCGGCCAAAATGATGCGCCAAGACGCGGGCGTCATGCGAGCTTGAACTTGCTGCATCCATGTCAAAGTTTGTTGCAGTTGATTTGGACTGCAATCGCAAATGAGTGAAAAGTGAGCTTGTGTCCCGTAATGCGCAAAGCTCTCTGGGTGGCCATTGGTTGCAGAAACCAAGATGCTGTCAAACTGAATGCCGCTGCTGGCCAGTCGTTCCGCCAAAGTTGAGTTGAAACGCGTCATACGGTGTGTGTGCAAAGACAATCCGTACCAGAGAGTGGGTAACAAGGCGGTAACGCCCTGATCTAAGGCCACATGACTTTCCAAACTTTTAGACAAGTCAAACTTGACAGGGCACGGTAACGGCCATTGCTCACGGTCATTCAGACCAATTTCATCAACCCACATCATGGTCTGCCCCTGATTCACCAGTGCTTTGCACAGGAAATCAGCCAAAGGCAATGTCAGAGCAGGTCTTGAAGGGCAACAAAGAACATGGACTGGTGCCGTAGCGTTGCCAAACAGATAACGCAGACCTGTCGCTTGATCAACAGCATCAAGTGATGGTGTGGCACTCATCAGGTGTTCTTAATCCAGTCGTTCAACTGGTCCATCAGATGAACGGAAATTTGCGCCTCTGGAATGTCCATGGGTCCAGAGATGTTTCGTGGGTGCAGCGCCCTATGGCAGAGGTAGGCCGTATTTGCTTGACTCAAATCCTCGGGGACACGTTGGCCATTGGCCAGAAACATCAAAGGCAGTTTGTGTCGAACGAGACAATCTACCACTGGCCCTATTTGTGCGGCTTCATCGGTCTTTGTAATGATGGCGCCAATGACTGCTTTTTGAGTATCGTTTTGTGCAGCCATCTGGTGCATCAGAATCACATCTTCTTGCGTCCGTAAATCGGTCGTACTGCTCATGACCAAAATGCGTTTCAAAGAGGGGGCGCCTTCTAGAAGAAGCTTAGCTTGCTCAAGCATGAGGGTGTCGCGCTGGCTAACACCGGCGGTGTCCAACAAAATGACGCGTCGGTCTTTCATGCTGCTGAGTTTTGCTGCCAGATCATCGCTGTCGCGCAAGGTGACAACAGGAACGCCAATGATCTTTGCATAGACCTTGAGTTGCTCTTGTGCGCCAATTCGGAATGTGTCGGTCGTCAGCAAAGCCAGTTGATCTCGCCCATAACGAAGAACGCACCGTGCTGCAATTTTGGCAATGGCGGTGGTTTTCCCAACACCTGTTGGGCCAATGAATGCAAAGACGCCGCCTGGGTCAAATACCGACAAAGGGTCTAGTGTTTGAATTTTAGGTTCAAGTAATTTCTGTAAACGATCAACCAATCGTGTGCTGGTGTCTTTGGGCAATGCAACCAATTCGTCGGCCAATTCACCACAGAGTTGAGGTGAAAAACCTGCGTTTAACAATATCCTTAAGGCTTCTGCTTTATCTGTTGATTGAATTTGAATTTCGTCCCAAGCGCGAGCAGACAAATGCGTTTGTAACAACTGCTTTACTGCAGAAAATTCTGCCAATAATTGATCAACATGCGGACCCGCGGGTATTTCGGTGCTTGCGACAGCTTTGGGCGGGATTGGCTGCGGTTGTTCAAAAGAAACAGGCTCAGAAAAAGTAGGGGCGCTATTTGGCGGCGCTTCGAAATTCGGCCTCTCAAATGAAGGCGCAGAAAATTCGGTTTGGCTTTGGCTTAAATTTGAGGCCTCTTTCTTCTGCGACAAACTGTTCAATGCCTCTGGAGAAATAGCCACAATTTCGACGCCCTCGGGGGTATCTCGCGTAGAGAGCACCATCGCATCGCCACCCACTTGCTGGCGCACAAGCTTGAGCGCTTCGGTCGTATTGGCTGCGATGAATTTTTGGGGACCCATTTATGACTCCGCTTTAGGTGGGACTGGCTTGAGAACAAATGAACTTTTCAAAAGTCAATTGTGTTTCCAATGGCAACTCAGTCATGGCGAGCACATGTGCCTGGCTTCGTATTTTTTTAACTATTCGGGCGAAAGTCAAACGTGTTCGAGGATTGCACACAATGACCGGCGGGAGGTTCTTTGCCTCCATCGCATCGACATGTGTCGAGATTTCTGTCACCAAGAGGCGCATCAATGAAGGCTCTATGACGCCATCAGGCGCAACGGCTGCGGTACCAATAGCTTGTTCAATGAGGCGCTCAAATTCTGGTTGAACGCCTAAGACCCGCGCCTCCAGAGTGCTTCCTAACGCATTTTGCACAATGGAGCGGCGCAAAGCTTGTCTAACCATTGGCAGGATGTCTAATGCATCGGGGGTTTTCGGGGCATGTTCCGCAGCAACCTCAATGATGCTCCTCAAATCTTTGACGCTGATGCCTTCTTCTAATAAGAGCTGCAATAAGCGCTGCAACAAAGCCAGCGGCACCACCTTGGGAATAACATCTTCGACCAATTTGGGGAAGCTCCCCTTAAAGTGGTCAACCAGCTCTTGAGTTTCTTGGCGTCCCAACAGTTCATTGGCATGGCGATGAATGAGTGTGTCCAAATGTGTAGCCATGACCACAGCGGGCTCGACCACGGTATGCCCACGACTGATGGCCAACTCGCGTGATTTGACATCGATCCATGTGGCGGGCATGCCAAATGATGGATCTCGAACTTGAAGGCCTGGCATTGGCTCTTGTCCTTCTGGGGCAATGGCCAGCAAGCGATCTGGCAAACATTGCCCGCGGCCCACCTCACCACCGTAAACCAAGAAGCGGTATGTTTCGGCAGGTAGTTGCAAATTGTCACGAATGTGCACAGATG
>JBIKJX010000170.1:0-4646 GCA_044360785.1 Limnohabitans sp. | reverse complement strand
ACCGCCGTACTCCACAACATAGGAGCCAACATTAACAGAACCAACATAGTCATTCCATTTCCCATTCACTCTTATGTAAGCATAGTCTTCATTTCCCGATTGATTGGGTTCATTCGAATCCCAGTTGGCAAATTTGCCTGCAAGTACAGACCCATTGTTGAAGCGACCTTGATAAAACTTAGTCCCTGCTTCGGGCCCTGTCATCCAGGCCCAATTGTCTTCACCCAACCCACCCAAAGACACATCTTGATCGCTGGCGCCAATCCAGCCTTCCTTGCCCGCCAGTTGTTCATTGATAAAGCTTTGTTCACTGGCATCGGTCACCGTTGCCAAGTACCCCTTCAAACCGAATAAGCTCCTGCTTTCGGCTAAATCTTTTGCTTGCTGCCAGGTCTTGGGAGTGGAAGGCGTCACGACTTCGTAAAAGTGCTGGTTGGCTGGATTAAAAAATTGATTCGCTGCGTCAGAAAAAACAAATCCCAGGTTGATTCTCAATGGTTTGCCAAGGGTTCCGTTTAAATTGGAATCAACGCTGCCAATGGCGATGGGATTGGTGCCATCCCCCCGGTAAAGAATGCCATTTTGGAAACTGATCGCGCCTGAAGCGGAAGCTGGACCCGCACCACCGTCATACCCGTTGTAATTGGGAATGCTCAAGCTTTCAGTGGCTGTGCCCATATCAGCAAATTCAATGTACGTCGTTGCAAGTTTGGAGGTCACCACATCTTGTGGGCTGGTGATGGCTATTTGACTGACCTGCGCTGCAGCGCCCGCTTCGACCTTGCCTGAGACAGTAGCGGGTACACCAGCGCGATTGGCGGTGACAGTGTTGGGCAAGCCCACAGGCGTACCAGCCTTGCCGTTCAAAATAGGAAAGCCGTTCCATTCATGCATCTCGGAGACGCGAACAATCTCTTGCTTGAGCTGCTGGAACTCTTGGTCCAAGTAGCTGCGCTGGTCGGCGGAGTAGGTGGAGTTGGCAGACTGAACGGCCAGCTCGGACATGCGCTGCAACATGACTGTGATTTCTTGGCTTGCGCCCTCCACCGTTTGAATCATGGAGATGGCATCGCCCGCATTGCGGATGGACTGACCCAAGCCCATAATGTTTTGTGTCATCTTGGCGGCAATGGCTAAACCAGCAGCATCATCCTTTGAGGAGTTGATCCGCTTTCCAGTCGCTAATTGCTGCATTGCAACAGCACTATCGCGCCCACTGACCTTGAGGGCGGATTGTGTGTACAACGCTTTGATATTGGTATTGATTACCGTCATTCGCTTTTGTCACAAAGATGGCTTCAATATTTATAAGCAATATCTGTTCCAAATTTAACGAATGAAATTACCAATTAATGGGTAATAAAGTAGTCAATATCGTGTTGAAAAAACTGTTTACTGAGTCGGGACGAGTTATGAATGTCAAAAACCTGACTTGAGGTCTTTCGCTCCATTTTTTCGGAACGCCTTAGGCGAGGCTCTTACGCAATGGGTACCCCTTTGAAATTGGCGTTTCGCAGGGCAAACATCACGTGGTCGTGCCACTTGTCTTGAATGTACAAATAGTCTCGTGCATATCCCTCACGCTCAAATCCTAGTCGCTCTAAAACGCGAAGGCTTCGAAGATTGTCGGGTCGTACATTGGCTTGAATGCGGTGTAAGTTAATTTCTGCAGAAAACGCATGCAAGATGACTGCGTTCAAGCCTTCTTGCATCAAGCCTTGGCCTTGCAACGCGCCGTCGAGAGAAAAGCCAAGCAAGGCATTTTGAAATGGGCCACGTGCAATGGCACTCAATCCAATGTGGGAATCAACAACTCAAGGCAGCCTCAACAATTTGAAGTTCTATTTAGAGTCCAAATAGTTGATCACTTGCTGGACCCCATGACACCAGACTACTTGCAGCCAAGTCGTCTGCCACCGCCACGGTCCGTGAAGATTTTGTACGGAGCTGGGCTAGATTCAGGATTCAAGTTCTTTCTGCAAGTCAATCCAAGCTGGATCAAAACTTAACTTTTTTGCCATGGGTGAATTGGATTCAACAACCCGCCAAAAAGGCGCTAAGTTCAGTGTGCTACCGGTCCGGTTGTATTCTTCCCAAGAATACTCTGCAACTGTTCGGAGAAAAATTGAAGTAGACACTGGGCATGTGGCATCGCAGTTGTTCTTCTCGGCCAATCTCTTCCTGAAAGCCTGAAGTGACATGGCTGTGCCAGGCGTGATCGTTTTGAGCTCTTCTGCCACCTCAACCGGACAAGAAATATGTAACTTAGATCCTTTTGGAATTCCCGCAAAATCTTTTTCTAGGATCACTTGATGGGGAGGCTTGGTCTTCATTTTTTCTCCCCATGATTTCTTTGCGCTAGCCATGGCTGATTCCTGTTATAGAGTTTGGATTGTTTAAAGAAATTATCCACTCAATCAAAATGTAAGTCATCTTCCTTGCATAGCCGTAACCACAATGGCTAAAATGGCCAATCACTTAGGAAGATCATCATGCGTGTTACTGCTACAGAAGCCAAGAACAGATTCGGTAGTCTTGCTGCTCAGGCCAAGCGCGCGCCTGTCTTCGTTGAAAAAGCGGGGCAACTCGACACCGTTATATTGTCAGCAGAGCACTATCAAGCATTGAAAGAGAATCACGAAAAGAGTCGCCTGGCTTTACGCAAAAAACAATTTGAAAAAGAGTTTGGCGATTGGATCGATACCCAAAATGCGTATTGCGAAACGCATGGAATACCTGGTTCAGATCTTCGTCCATGGTGAATCTTTGATGGCCCAATACGACGTCTACGCAAATCCAAGCAAAAGTGCTTCTGACGGAATACCCTATGTGGTGGTCATTCAGAGCAACCTGCTTGATGCACTGGCTACAAGATTAACCATGCCGCTTTCAATAACGGATACATCGGTCAAAATCCCCACTTCCTTGTGTCCGGTTGTTGTAATTAAGGGCAAAAGATTTCATGCGCTTGCGCATTTTGCTGCGCCTTTACCTGCAAAGCTACTTAGGCGCCCGGTTGCAAATGTTGCGTCGCAAGGAAGTGCTTTAGTCTCAGCAATGGACGCGGTGTTGTCGGGCTTCTAGTTTTTGTAGTTGAACTGGTTTAAAAAGTTACCCTTAGCCTTGCTACGCAACGCTAAAGTCCAATGTTCTCGCCTTTAGCAAAGCTTCATGCGCTAATGGCATTTGTGTATCAACTAGATTGCCATCTATCTTTAACGCAACCCGATGCGCTAATTGCCGCTTAAAAGTAGCAGGCGTCTTGGCAAGAATGGTCAGCGTACCTGTTGCCAATCGAATGCGAGCCTTCTTGACCAACGGCAGCCCGGTCATGTAGTTTCCTTGACCCGCAGTGACTGGATAAAACCCCAAAGTAGCAAAAATCAGCCAGGCACTCATCTGACCACAATCGTCGTTGCCAATCAGCCCATGTGGACTGTCTTTGTAAAAGCTACGCGCAATTCGGTCAACCAATGCATGTCCCTTCCAAGGCGAGGCAGTGAAGGCATACAACCACGCTGCATGATGACTCGGTTCATTGCCATGCGCGTTTTGTCCAATCATGGCCTCTTGCCCCAGGTGCTTGTTGATTTGACTGGGTCTTTGAAAATAATGGTCAAGCCATTTCGCCATTCCATTCGGCCCACCCATTAAATTGCGCAAGCCTATTGGATCGTGCAAAGCCGGCGTGAGTGTGTATTGCCACGCGTTGGCTTCCGTATAGTCGCCGGGATTGTTCAAGGGCGAAGTGGGTGTGTCTGGGTTAAATGGATCCCGCCAACGACCTTGACTGTCTTTGCCGCGCATCACCCCTGTCTGTGCATCCCACAAATGTTGATAGCCTTTAGCTCTTTGCGAAAAGCGTTGAGCTGTTTCACTTTGTCCGAGCAACTGTGCCACTCTGGCAACAGCATCATCGCCATAGCCGTGTTCAAGTGTTTTAGACACAGCCTCACCATTGGGCTCTAAATCGTATGGCAGGTAGCCATACTTGTTGAGTAAATCCCAACTTCGCTGCGCCCATTCGGGGGCTTGCAATCGTGCTTGAGTTGATGTTTCCACCATGGCTTGTAAAGCAGTGGTGTGGTCAAAGCCCTTAAAACCTTTGATGATGGCATCTGAGATGACTGGCAGAGCAGGATTGCCAATCATGCAATAAGTCTCTTGCCCCCATGCGGTCCATAGCGGCAAGAAACCTTGTTGCGCGTGATGCTCAAGCATGGACTGCACCATGCCGTCGACTCGCTCGGGCACGATGAGTGTAAACAAGGGATGTACGGCCCTGAAGGTATCCCACAGCGATAAGGTACTGTAGTAATGACCACTTTGAGTTTGAATCACTTTGCCACGCGGGCCACGTACTCGGCCATCGCGATCAACAATGTCGCTGGGGTGGATTAGTGCATGGTACAGCGCAGTGTAAAAAACTCTTTTTTGTGTGAGGGGTGCTTCAATTTCAATGCGACCTAACAGGCTATTCCAAGACTGTGAAGCCTGTATGCGAGCCTCATCAAACATCAATTGCTTGGCTTCTTGTAAATTGTTCCGCGCGCCTTCTTCATCCACGGTTGACAAGGCCACTCTGGCCTCTAGTTGGCGCGATGAATCAAGTTCAAAAGTTAGCAAGTAGCGATTTGCTTTGTGGC
>JBIKJX010000169.1:0-4714 GCA_044360785.1 Limnohabitans sp. | reverse complement strand
CCCATTTGGCGAATGGTTTGACGGTACTCGTCACCGCTTTCAGCACCGCGCAATTGAAGGCGCAGGTCTGGGGTCATGAGGTTGTTGAAATAATCGCGCACTTGCATGCGCAACTTGTGTTGTTCGGGGGTGAGGTCGATGAACATGTTCGTCTTTCTTTGGACGGATTAGGCAGTGCCCAAAATGAGGCCACTGGTCGGTACGCCGGTGCCGGCTGTTACAAGCACGTTGTGCACATCGGGTACCTGATTGATAGAACTGCCACGGACTTGACGCACGCCTTCGGCAATGCCATTCATGCCATGGATATAAGCTTCGCCCAATTGACCACCGTGGGTGTTGATGGGCATCTTGCCGCCGCGTGCGTGGTGGCCTGCACGAATGAATTCTTTGGCTTCACCGCGCTTGGCAAATCCAAATTCTTCAAGCTGTGGCAACACAAAGGGCGTGAAGTGGTCGTAAATAACCGCTGTTTGAATGTCGTCAGGGCCCAACTTGCTTTGTTGCCAAAGTTGTTTGGCGACCAAGCCCATTTCAGGCAAGCCCGTGATATCTTCGCGGAAGTAAGAGGTCATGATTTGTTGACCATCGCTGATGCCTTGCGCGGCACCTTTGATGACAACAGGGCGAGTTTTTAAATCCCGAGCCCGTTCAACCGAGGTGATAACCATGGCCACTGCGCCATCCGATTCTTGGCAGCAATCTAGCAGGTGCAGGGGTTCACAAATCCAGCGCGAAGCTTGGTGCTCGGCCAAGGTAATGGGTTTGCCGTAGAAAAATGCAGCGGGGTTGGTGGCCGCAAAATCTCGCGCGGCAACCGCCACGCGGCCGAAGTCTTCGCTGGTTGCGCCAAACGTGTGCATGTAGCGTTGTGCAAACATGCCCACCCACGCTGCAGGCGTGTGAAAGCCGTATGGCATGTACCAGCCGTAATTGACATTCTCAAAAAGAGGTGAAGAACCAAAGCCATAGTTGCCATTGCCAAAGCGATACCAACTGCGCTCGTTCATGGCGCGGTAGACCACCACAGTTTTGGCAATGCCTGTGGCAACAGCCATGGCGGCATGCAAAACAGGTGCACAAGCTGCACCGCCACCATGCGGAATTTGGCTGAAAAAGTTGATGTTCTTGGCGCCTAACAGCCGCGCAATTTCATACTCGGGTACTTTGTCGACGCTGTAGGAGGAAAAACCATCGACCTCCGAAGGGTCGATGCCGGCGTCGTTCAAGGCCTGAAGCGTGGCTTCCATGGCCAAGCGTACTTCCGTGCGACCTGAGTTTTTGGAGAATTCTGTAGCGCCGAGGCCCACAATGGCCGCGCGACCCGAAATTGAAAATTCAGACATTGATAAATTCCTTTGCCATCACGTTTTAAGGAAACCGCACGCGAACCGTGCCGTTAACGTGAGGGCCCATGCTGTTGATGCCTTTGAGCGTGACTTCCACACTGCGGTCGGCATCGCGCTTGTCGGTGATGGCGCCACTGATGACCATTTTGTCGCCCGGATAGTTGGGCGCACCCAACTTGATTTTCAAATCGAGCATGTGGCCGGCGGGGCCGCACCATGCATCAATAAAGCGTTGAATCAAACCATTGGTGGTGAGAATGTTCATGAAAATATGCGGTGAGCCCAAGGCGCGCGCTGCTTCTAGGTCATGGTGGCCTGGAAAATAATCGCGCGTGGCAATGCCGCCGCCTGTAATCAATGCCACAGTAATGGGCACTGTGAGTGACTCGAGGGTGTCACCTGTTTGAATGTCTTCAAACCGCTGCATGTTGGCCTCCCTCAAATGGCTTGTCTTCGGCTGCGTCATACTTCCAGCCTAAGTGGTCATTGTTGGCCAACCAATCACCCAATTTGGCCAACTGGTGCTCAGTGCCGCCTAAGGCAGCGGCATTGGCACGTGTCCAAAACAAAAAGCGGTGAATGGGGTAAGTTAAATCGACCCCAATGCCGCCATGAACGTGTTGCGCCATGTGGCCTGCACGGTGTCCCGTGTCGTTGGCCAAAGCGCGTGTGGCCCATGCTTGGGGTGCAGAACCCAGACCCGCATCCAGTCGGTAAACCAACTGCCACAATGAAGAACGCAAGGCTTCGGCCGCAATATAGCCATCGGCCATTTGACCTGCAACCAATTGGAAGCTGCCAATGACACGACCAAATTGTTGACGCTCGCTCACGTATTCAACGGTGCGTTTGAGTTGTTGGTCCGTGACACCCAATTGCAAAGAAGCCAAGCATGCGATGGCATGTTGCTCTGTCCAAGGGGTGGCTGTGAGAGGCAGGACGCGTTCTGCTTTGAGGGCCAAAGCGTCAAAACTTAAATCGGCCACAGCTTGATGGTGTTGGCTGCGGCCGGCCACCATCTGAATGCCTTTGTCTTGCAAATCAATGAGCACCAGGTGCATGCCGTCAAAGGCTTCAGCGGCCAGCAGCGCATAGCGCGCGACAGAGGCCAAAGGCACAGCAGGTGCGACGCCACTGAGTTTCCAGTTGTCACCTGATCGTGCCAATTGCAATGAAGCACCTCTGGACTGCGACAAGGCTTCTAGCGACAAAGCCATTAGCACTTCACCAGACAAAACTTGTTCAACGACAGGCGACAAGGCGGCGTCGGCAAACTTGGCCAAAGCCGTAGCGCCGACTTGTGTTTCCCACAAAGGCACATTGGCCAAAGCACGGCCTTGTTGTTCCAAGACCGCCATGAGCTCGGTCATGCCCAAACCCAAACCACCTTTCGATTCAGGAATCAAAATGGTGTGCAATCCAGAAGCCACACATTGTTGCCAAAGGGCTTGCATGTAGGGTGCATCGGATTTGTCGTGTGCTCGCAGTTGATCGTCACTGCAGTAATCTGCAAACAGCCCACTGGCCATTTCTGCAAATGCTGTTTGTTCTTCAGTCAATAAAAAATTCACGCGCTTGCTCCTGCTGATAGGGTCACTGGCCTGAATTGCGGAAGTGTCAATTCGCCATCGTTGAAAGTATTGAATTCCACTTGAACGGCATCGCCAATCTTGACGTCACCGGGTTTGACACCGACCAATTGAGAAATAAGGCGAGTGCCTTCTTCCAATTCAATCAATGCAATGGGATTGGGGTGGTCAAACGGTGGGACTTCGGGGTAGTGCATCACCACAAATGAGTAGATGGTGCCGCGGCCCGAAGCTTGAACGGTATCCCATTCAAAAGAATGACACTTGGAACAAACAGGGCCAGGTGGGTGGCGCAAGGTACCGCATGCTTTGCATCGTTGGATCAGCAACTTGCCTTGATTGGCACCGTCCCAAAAGAATCGTGTGTCGTCACTGATGCCAGGCGGCGGACGCTTGGCAGGCGCAGGCATCTTGGCTGGCTCTTGTTTGGCGCTGTGCGTTTGGGCCGGGCGGAATTTGAAGACGCGGAACAGGAGTTGTCCCACTTCTTCGTCGCCTGAGGTTTTTTCAGAGAAAAACGTCATGACCAAGGTCACAAAAAAACCAGTGCCCAAAGCCGTGGTTTTTTCGGGACTGATGCTGTCCAAACGGGTGGTGTAGTAAAGACGCTCGCCTTCCACCACATCCCTTGAAAAAGTGAGTTCTGAATTGACCGCAACCACCGAGGACAAACCATGGGGCTCCATCAACTTCAAAGCTTCGTAGGGGTTTTCTTTGGTGGAACCTGGCGGATAGTTGTTCATGGTGAAACCTTCCATGCACCAAACTTGGAGCATGGCGGGTGGCGCTGTTACAGCGCCTTCCTTGAGGTAACGTGCATCGTCAACACCCATGATCTCGCACCATTGGCGAATCATGGGGGCATTGACTTTGTCCCATGCGTAAACGCGTCCGTATTCTTTGCCAACCAAGGCGCGAATATCATGCATCCATTCGTGTTCAGACAAGGCTTAACTCCTTCAATGTGGGTCGGTGCAGTCGATCGAATTAGGACTGACCTGCGTTGGCGGCTGCCAGAAATGCTGGCTTTTCGCCACCGCCATGCAATAACAAATTGGTACCGCTCAAGTAACTGGCTTGCTCGGAAGCGACAAACAGGCACGCTTGTGCAACGTCATAAGGTTCGGCCATGCGGCCAGCTGGAATGGTTTGTCCAACTGCGGCAATGCCGGCTTCGTCGCCGTAATGCAAATGCGATTGTTCGGTTTTGACCAAGCCAGGACTGACCGCCACCACCCTCACCTTGGGGGCCCATTCCACCGCCAAAGAAGACGCCAAACTCAGCACGGCTGCTTTGGCTGCGCCATAGGCTGCGCTGCCTGGGGAGGGTCTGAGCGCACTCACACTGCCAATGAAAACAATGACGCCGCCTTGACTTTGTTGTTGCATGGTGGCGTTGGCTGATTGCGCCATGTGCAGTGCAGCAGTGAGATTCAGGCGAATGACGCCTTCGTGAAACCGTGGCGACACTGTGGCCGCATCCACACTGGGGCTGCCCCCAGCGTTGTGAATCAACACATCGAGGCGACCGTGTTGGGCCACAATGCTGGCAATCATGGCGCGACCTGCATCGGCTTCCCTAACGTCGCAAGCCAAGAACTCTGCACTCTGACCTTCAATGCTTGGCAACTGCTCGGGTGCATTTCGAGCGCATACTATGACTTTGGCGCCTGCGCTGAGAAAGCCCTCGGCAATGCCGCGGCCAATGCCCTTGGTGCCACCAGTGACAAGCACGACACGATCTTGGAAATCGGATTTCTGTTTCATACCTTAAAT
>JBIKJX010000168.1:0-4716 GCA_044360785.1 Limnohabitans sp. | reverse complement strand
ACCGTTTCAAAGCATTTTTTCGGGCGCAGCATTCCAGCCCATTTTTGACGAGTGCGTCGCCATTCACAAGCGCGTTCTCAAAGGCCGTGTCTGGGTGGCATTGCACATGCACGCCGGTGACGGCAATGTGCACACCAACATTCCAGTCAATTCAGACAACTATGAAATGCTGCAAACCGCGCACGAAGCGGTGGCGCGCATCATGGTGTTGGCACGCAGTCTAGATGGCGTCATTTCTGGAGAACACGGCATTGGCATTACCAAGCTGGAGTTTTTGAGTGACGCCGAACTCAAGCCCTTTGCCGATTACAAACAGCGAATTGATCCAGAGGGCCGTTTCAACAAGGGCAAGCTGATGCGTCAGCCCGCTGGTTCAGGCAGCAACCTGATTCATGCTGACCTGACCAACGCCTACACCCCCAGTTTTGGTTTGATGGGCCACGAATCGCTCATCATGCAACAGTCTGACATTGGTGCAATTGCCGACAGCGTCAAAGATTGTTTGCGCTGCGGTAAGTGCAAACCTGTTTGTGCCACACACGTGCCCAGAGCCAATTTGCTGTACAGCCCACGCAACAAAATTTTGGCCACCTCGCTGTTGGTTGAAGCGTTCTTGTACGAAGAGCAAACACGCCGTGGTGTGTCCATCAAGCACTGGCAAGAATTTGAAGATGTGGCCGACCACTGCACGGTTTGCCACAAATGCCTAACGCCTTGCCCAGTCAAAATTGACTTTGGTGAGGTGTCCATGAACATGCGCAATTTGTTGCGCAAAATGGGACAAAAATCGTTCCGTCCTGGCAATGCTGCGGCCATGTTCATGCTCAACGCAACCAACCCTGAAACCATCAAACTGGCGCGTGCTGGTATGGTGGGCGTGGGCATGAAAGTTCAGCGCTTTGCCCACGACTTGCTCAAAACATTTGCGCGCAAACAAACCAAAGCGCCACCTGCCAGCATTGGTGCGGCGCCCATCAAAGAGCAAGTGATTCACTTCATCAACAAGAAGATGCCCGGCGGTTTGCCCAAGAAAACAGCGCGCGCTTTGTTGGACATTGAAGATCAAGATTACGTGCCAATTATTCGCAATCCGAAAGTCACCACACCCGAAACGGAAGCGGTTTTTTACTTTCCAGGTTGCGGCTCTGAACGCTTGTTCAGCCAAGTGGGCTTGGCCACCCAAGCCATGTTGTGGCACACAGGGGTTCAAACGGTTTTGCCACCAGGCTACTTGTGCTGTGGCTACCCGCAAAAGGGCAGCGGGCAGTTTGACAAGGCAGAGAAAATCATCACCGACAACCGCGTGTTGTTTCACCGTGTGGCCAACACACTGAACTACTTGGACATCAAAACGGTGGTGGTCAGCTGTGGCACTTGCTATGACCAATTGCAGGGCTATGAGTTTGACAAAATTTTCCCGGGCTGCCGCATTGTCGACATCCATGAGTACTTGCTTGAAAAAGGCATGACGCTCAACAACAACGGCGCCTATCTGTACCACGACCCTTGCCACAGTCCTATGAAGTTGCAAGACCCGATGAAGACAGTCAAGTCTTTGCTGGGACCGCAAGTGCTCAAGTCCGATCGCTGCTGCGGCGAGTCTGGCACCCTGGGTGTGACTCGGCCTGACATTGCCACCCAAGTGCGCTTCCGTAAGGAAGAAGAAATCCGCAAGAGCGAAACTCAAATGCGTGCCAGCGGCATGGTGGGCGAAAAAGAAAACATCAAAGTGTTGACCAGCTGCCCCAGCTGCTTACAAGGTTTATCTCGCTACGGTGATGATTTGCAGAATGGTTTGTTAGAAGCAGATTACATCGTGGTGGAAATGGCCAAACACATTTTGGGTGACCAGTGGATGCCCGAGTATGTGGCGGCAGCCAATGCTGGTGGCATCGAACGCGTTTTGGTTTAACGACAGCATCACGAAAGAAAGCCACATGGCCGGATTGACAGCAGGCGCACCAGCGCCAACAGCCATCACCCTGCACGGTCAAAGCCGTGTGCTCGAGGTGGGATTTTCGGATGGCCATACATTTCGAATCCCCTTCGAATTGATGCGTGTCTATTCCCCTTCAGCCGAAGTTCAAGGTCATGGCCCTGGGCAAGAAGTCTTGCAAACGGGCAAGCGTGAAGTCGACATTGTTGAACTGAGTCAGGTTGGCAATTACGCCGTTCAGCCCAGTTTTTCTGATGGTCACGACAGTGGCATTTTTTCTTGGGATTACCTCTACTACTTGGGCTCAGAGCAAGACAGTTTGTGGTCTCAATACAACGAACGTTTGAATGCCGCTGGTGTGGGGCGTGACGATCCAATGCCGGTCGCCAACGGCGCGTCGTGCGGTCATTCACATTGAACGGAGTGAGACCATGAGCGCCACTCATTTCGGATTTAAAACAGTCGACGAAAAAGAAAAAGCCAAGCACGTGCGCGGCGTGTTTGACTCTGTCGCTTCCAAATACGACATCATGAATGACCTGATGTCAGCGGGTTTGCACCGCGCCTGGAAGGCATACACGGTTCAACTTGCCAACCTCAAAGAGGGCGATCAAGTCTTGGACATTGCGGGCGGCACTGGCGACTTGTCACTGGCGTTTTCCAAAAAAGTAGGCGCAACAGGCCGTGTGGTGCATACCGACATCAACGAAGCCATGCTTCGAACGGGCCGCGACCGTTTGGTCAACGAAGGCGTGATATTGCCCACCTTGGTGTGTGATGCTGAAAAGTTGCCTTTTCCCAACAACCATTTTGATGTGGCCAGTGTGGCGTTTGGTTTGCGCAATATGACGCACAAGGACTTGGCACTGAAAGAGATGTGCCGTGTGCTTAAACCAGGTGGTAAGTTGTTGGTGTTAGAGTTTTCCAAGGTGGCCAAACCCCTAGAGAAAGCCTACGATTGGTACTCGTTCAATGTACTGCCCAAATTGGGTCAATGGGTGGCCGGCGATGACGCCAGCTACCGCTATTTGGCTGAATCCATTCGCATGCATCCGGGGCAAGAAGAACTTAAAGCCCTTATGAAAAATGCCGGATTTGGGCATGCTGAATTTCACAATTTGAGTGCAGGGGTGGTAGCCTTACACATCGGTATCAAATGTTGATTGTTTTTTTCTGATTCTTCGGAGACAAAGTGACTAAATTTTTCGGCCTCATCTTGACCTTGTTCTTGGCTCTCAGCTCTTTGAATGCTGAAGCGGCGCGTCGCATGGGCGGCGGCAAATCTGTAGGACAACAATCTAACAACGTGACGCAGCGCGAAGCCGTCAAGCCTGCTGCGCCCGCTGCGCCTAGCCAAGCGGCTGCGCCAGCTAAGCCCGCGCCAGCTGCTGCTCCCGCTGCTGCGCCAGCCAAACGCCCATGGGGTGCCATGTTGGGTGGTTTGGCTGCTGGCTTGGGCTTGGCTTGGTTGGCCAACAGCTTGGGCATGGGTGAGGCTTTCGGCAACATGCTCATGTTTGCATTGCTCGCCATGGTGGCGGTCGCCGTCATTGGTTATTTCTTGCGTTCTCGCAAAGGTGGCGCATCAAATCAAGGCGGTTTGGCTTACCAAGGCGCCGGCCAAACTCCAGAAACCCCCGCAACCTTGCGTCAGTACAACCCTGAAAAAGTGGGCAACGACTCTTCCGCCAGGCCCTGGGAATCACAGAACACACGTTTTGATTCAACACCTGAAGCCAATCCTCAAACGGGTGGCTCTATGATTGGTTCTGCCATTGGCAGTTCGGTTCCTGGTGCCGCATCAACAGGTGATGCCACTTCTGCTCTCCAAGGCTCGCAAACATGGGGTGTTCCTGAAGGCTTTGACAGCGTGAGTTTTGTTGAAGCTGCCAAGCGCAATTTCATCACATTGCAAGACGCATGGGACCGTGCTGACATGGGTTCTTTGCGCGCCATGATGACCGATAGCATGTTGTCTGAAATTAAATCTCAACTGGCAGAGCGCGAAGCCAACTTCCCTGGCCAACCCAACAAAACCGAAGTGGTCAAGTTGGATGCACAGTTGTTGGGCATTGAAGAGTTGCCCGAGGTTTACATGGCCAGCGTTGAGTTCAATGGCGTCATTCGTGAAGAGGCCGAGGCTGCGCCTAGCCCCTTCCGTGAAGTTTGGAACATGACCAAGCCCAAAAACGGCAACAGCGGTTGGTTGGTTGCCGGCGTACAAGCCTTGCAATAATTAAAGACATTCTTGCCCTTGGGCTGGCAGATGCTGAGCTTTCGGGAATAATTGGGGACTATGGCAACACAGTCCCCTTTTTCTTTCTTGAGCGATGCGCTTGCGCAATTTGTCTCTAACACGCAAGCACCCGTCTGGCTGATTGACGAGTCAGTCAATCGTCTGGTGTTGATTTTGAACCACGTCATTGGTCAAGAGCCAGAGGCTCAGAACAGACTGAAACGGCAAAAGGGTCGCTGCATCCAATTGCAATGGCAAGACAAGCTCATTCAACTTTCCCCCACACCAGCCGGCTTGTTGGAGCGCGTCACCGATCAAAAATTTGACCTCAAGCTCACACTCACCGACACCTCACCCATCAGCATGGCCACAGCAGTTCTTAAAGGTGAAAAGCCAGGCGTTCACATTGAAGGCGATGTCCAATTGGCGGCTGAAGTCAATTGGCTGATTGATCATGTGCGATGGGACTTTGAAGAAGATTTGTCCAAGTTGATGGGCGATGCAGCTGCCAACACCTTGGTGACTGTGGGTCGTCAAATATGGC
>JBIKJX010000167.1:0-4720 GCA_044360785.1 Limnohabitans sp. | reverse complement strand
CCGCGTCATAGCCCTCTTTCTTCATCAAGGGAATCATGACAGAACCGATGGCAGAGACGTCGGCCAAAGGCGAACCGGCCACACCACCAAAAATAGTACATCCCAGCACATTGCTCATGCCGAGTCCACCCCGAACATGCCCAACCAAGCTGTTGGCAAATTTAACAATGCGATCGGCGATGCCCCCGTAGAGCATCAGTTCGCCAGCAAAGACAAAAAATGGAATGGCTAAAAACGAAAAAATCTGCATCCCGCCGACCATTTTTTGAAACACAACGGCGACCGGTAAACCGGCCGCCAAAATAGTGGCGACAGAAGACAAGCCAATGGCAAAAGCCACGGGCACGCCCAAAATAAGCAAGAACGTAAAGCTCAGAGCGAGTATCGTTAATTCCATGATGGCTCCACTACTTCACCGCGAAGCAAGGCAACGATGTGCTCGATTGAAAAAATAAATATAAGTGCGCCAGCAATGACAATGGGCACATAGTCAATACCGTCTGGCACTGGCAACATGGGCTTCTTTTCTTGCCACTTGGCACTGGCCCACATCCAACCGCTTTGAACCATCAAATAACCAAACACGGCCACCAAACTGTGGATGACCAACTCCAAACGCACTCGCCACTTTTCTGGCAGCAGCACAATGAGCGACTCCATGCCAATGTGGCCTGCATCGCGAACACCCACGCCCAAGCCAAAGGCCGTGACAAATAAAATGATGAGCATGGCCAAGGCCTCCGCCCATGTGGGTGTGTCGTTGAGCACATAGCGTCCAAACACTTGCCATTGGACGCACAACACAACAGACAGCAACCCGACAACTGCCAGCACCAGGCTGATTTTTGACAAGGCAGCACAAAACTTAGTGAACATACAAAATGCCTTCAAATTTCAACCTGGTGGTGAGACGTTTACTTGGTGTCTTGAATCGATTTAACCAAGCGCTTCATGTCGGGTGTGGTCATGAACTTGTCGTAGACAGGACCCATCACAGCTTGGAAAGATCTCTTGTCGACTTCAACAATTTCAGCACCCGCCGCTTTGACATTGGCCAATGATTTGGCTTCTTGCTCATCCCATTTTTTACGCTGGAACGCAACAGACTCTTTGGCGGCAGCGCGAATCATGTCTTGATCGGCTTTGGGCAGTTTGTCCCAAACAATTTTGGACATGACCAACATTTCAGGGGCCATAGAGTGCTCGGTGCGTGAATAAACTTTCACCGCTTCGACGTGCTTGGCTGTGTCAAAAGATGGAATGTTGTTTTCTGCAGCATCAATCAAACCAGTTTTGAGGCCTGTGTAAACCTCGCCGTAGGGCATGGGTGTGGCATTGGCGCCCATGGCACTGACCAAAGCCACCCACAGGTCGGATTGCTGAACACGAATCTTCAAGCCCTTGGCATCGGCAACCGTTTTGATGGGTTTCTTGGCGTAGATGGAGCGAGCACCGGAGTCATAAAAGGCCAAGCCTACAAAACCAAATGCCTCGCAGCTTTTCAGAATTTCTTCACCAGCAGGGCCGTCCAGAGACTTGCGCATGTGGTTGACCGAGGAGAACAAGAAAGGCATGGTGGGGACTTGCGTCAAAGGACAAATACCATTCATGGGGCCCACATTGACGCGCGTAAAGTCCAGTGCACCAATTTTGACTTGGTCAATGGTTTCTTTTTCTTGCCCCAAAGCAGCCTTGTTGAAGACCTTGATTTTGTGTTTGCCACTGCTCATTTTTTCAAGCACTTCGCTCATGTGCTTGACAGCTACAACTGTGGGGTAATCGTCGGCATTGTGCGTGTCGGCTGAGCGGAATTCAACGGCGCTTGCAGCAAACGACAAGCCAGCCATGGCCATGGCAGAAATGAGGGTTTTAATTTTCATGATGTCTCCTAAGTTTGACGAAGTGTGTAAATGAAACACGGTTAAAAAAACGCAATCACGATGTTGCAGGAAAACGAGAAAAAACAGGCTCTGGCAAACCCCTATGCGGCACCTCCGCATAAACAACTTGCCCGCTGTGTCCATGAGGGTCTAGCGCTTTGTTGGCTGGCACGATCGAGGTCACAAACAGGGTTTGCAAATGGGGCCCACCCAAGGCGCACATGGCGGGTTTGGGGAACGGCACTGCAAGCGATTTAATGCACTGGCCTGCCACATCAAAGCAATGAATCTGGCCGGCATCGTTACCGCAAATCCAGTAGTTGCCCTGCGCATCCATGGCCGCGCCATCAGGCCTGCCTGGCAAATCGGTCATGTCAACAAACAAGCTTTTGTCGCCCAGTTGTCCTGACACCAAGTCAATGGCACAGCGCCAAATTTTTTGGGCTTTGGGATGAGAGTCTGAGAAGTACATCGTTTTACCGTCGGGGCTGAAGGCCAAGCCGTTGGGGGTGTACAAGTTGGAGACGTAGGGGCCCGTCAGCCCCCTTTCGTCAAAGCAATAAAGACCGCCCGAGTTGTCGGCCAAACTCATGTCCATGACCATGGTGCCAATCCACATGCGTCCTGAAGGATCACAGCGACCGTCGTTGAAACGCATGCCGGGTTTGGGGTGTTGAATGTGTGCCAAGTTTTGAAGCTCATAAGCGCCCTCGGGCTTGAGACTGAGCAGCGCAATACGCGTTTCCATGGCCGCCACAACTTGCCTGTTGGCTGTGAGCGCAATGCAGCCAACGCGCTCAGGCAAGTGCCAGCTTTGACGCGCTTGTGTCAAAGACTGCCGGTGGATGGCATGCGCTTCGATGTCGACCCACCACAAACATGAACCCTCTGCATCCCAAATGGGCGATTCGCCGACTTGGTCATGCTGGTGGGAAAAGGTTTGAAAGGTGGTCATGAAAAAATTGAGCGCAAATTCAGAAGGCTTCTGTTACATTTCAAAAAACTTGAAAAATAACAAGTTGTCGTACAACTCAAATTATCCAAGGCTTCCTCAATTTAGAACCTAGTATTTACCCCATGACCACCACCGATCAGACCATTGAAGAACCACGCAAAACAAAAAGTTTGGCGATGCAATTGGTTGAAAAAATGACCCTGCAAATTCGTGCAGGCCAACTCAAGGTGGGGCAAAAACTGCCGACGGAAGCTGAAATTATGAAGAATTTCGGTGTCAGCCGAACGGTGGTTCGAGAAGCCATTTCGCGATTGCAAGCTTCACTATTGGTAGAAACGCGTCACGGCATTGGGACTTTTGTTCTTCCCCAGGAAATCACGCCTTCGTTTCGGGTCAGCGCTCACCAATTGGGCACATTGCGTGAAGTGATTGCACTGCTTGAATTTCGCATCAGCATCGAAACAGAAGCAGCCGCCCTCGCCGCTCAGAGGAGAAGCATCGAAAATCTCACGGAACTTAGAAAGGCCATGGACGCTTTTGGCAAAGCCGTCAGCGAAGGCCGGGATGCTGTCCAAGCCGACTTCCTTTTCCATCAAGAAATAGCGTGCGCCACTCAAAATAAGCATTTCCAAGAATTGATGCACTCCTTGGGTACCGGCGCCATTCCCAGGGGCCGCCTTGAAAACTCCCTGCCGGTCACGCCAGAACGCTTGGCCTATTTGCGCCGCGTCCATGAAGAGCACGAAAGTATTTTGAATGCCATCTCAGCGCGAGATTCAGAGGCGGCACGCGCGGCCATGCGAACCCATTTGTCGAACAGCCGAGACCGCCTTAAGAAAAGCGAAAGCGCGGCACAGTGATCGCAACCGAAACCTAGGGTTTTTCCAGTAGCTACGCTTTTTAATTCAGTTGTACGATCTCTTCATCATGAACCAAACACCCACAATCCGAAGTCTGCAAGTAATCCCTGTCGCAGGTCGTGACGGCATGCTGTTGAACTTAAGTGGCGCACACGGACCTTTCTTTACGCGCAATTTGGTCATCCTGACGGACTCCAGCGGCAACACGGGAATTGGCGAAGTGCCAGGTGGCGAAAAAATTCGCCAAACGATTGAAGACGCTAGACCTTGGTTACAGGGCCAGAGCATCGGGCAGTACAAAAATCTTTTGAACACGTTGCAACAAAAGTTTGCAGACCGCGATGCAGGGGGCCGCGGCAACCAAACTTTCGATTTGCGCATTGCCATCCACGCCGTCACCGCCCTTGAAAGCGCTTTGCTCGACTTGTTGGGGCAACATTTAGGCGTTCCGGTCGCCGCCTTGCTGGGTGAAGGTCAACAAAGAAGCAGTGTTCAGGTTTTGGGCTATTTGTTTTACTTGGCCGATCGCAACAAAACAGACCTGCCCTACATCAGCGAGCCCCATGCAGACAACGACTGGCAACGCTTGCGGCACGAAGAAGCACTGACGCCAGAAGCCATCGTGCGATTGGCCAAGGCGGCACAAGATCGCTATGGCTTCCAAGACTTCAAACTCAAGGGTGGCGTGTTGCGCGGTGAGGAAGAAGTTGAAGCGATCATTGCATTGCACGAAAACTTTCCCGATGCACGCATTACCTTAGACCCGAATGGTGGCTGGCTTTTGAAGGATGCCATTCGATTGCTGCGCGATCACAGAAATACCATGGCCTACGCCGAAGACCCTTGCGGCGCAGAAGGTGTTTATTCTGGGCGCGAAGTGATGGCCGAATTCAAACGTGCCACAGGCCTTCCGACCGCCACCAACATGGTGGCCACAGATTGGCGTGAAATGGCGCACAGCATTCAACTTCAGTCTGTTGACATTCCTCTGGCAGATCCACATTTCTGGACACTTCAAGGCTCAG
>JBIKJX010000166.1:0-4731 GCA_044360785.1 Limnohabitans sp. | reverse complement strand
TTATGAGCGATGTGCTGCGAGGTTGCGGCGCCACTGCCATTGCGGTCAGCAAAGACGAGGCTGAGCGCTTGCGTTTTTGGAGTGGGCGCAAAAACGCCTTCCCCGCCTCTGGCCGCATTAGCCCCGACTACATGTGCATGGACTCCACCATCCCACGCAAGCGCTTGGCCGACATCTTATTGGCCATTGCCGAGATGGAAAAGAAATACCAATTGCGCTGCGCCAACGTGTTTCACGCTGGTGATGGCAACTTGCACCCCCTCATTTTGTTTGATGCCAACGACCCTGATCAGCTTCACCGCTGCGAATTGTTTGGTGCGGACATCTTGGAAACCAGCGTGGCCATGGGCGGCACCGTGACGGGCGAGCATGGCGTTGGCATTGAAAAACTCAATAGCATGTGCGTGCAGTTTTCAAATGAAGAAAACTCGCAGATGTTTGCTTTGAAAAAAGCCTTTGACCCCAAGGGCTTGCTCAATCCTGGCAAGGTCATTCCAACCCTCAATCGTTGTGCAGAATACGGCAAGATGTTGGTCCGAGGCGGACAAATTTCACACCCCGATTTACCGCGTTTTTAAGCGCCGATGCGTTCGCAAAACCCAGCCTAGCGCTGGGTTTTTTCATTGTCGTGCGCCAAAAATAGCTGTGCCTACGCGCACGCAGGTACTGCCTTCGGCAATGGCAGCTTCCAAATCACCGGTCATGCCCATCGACAAAGTGTCCACCCTGAGGTCTGCCGCATTCAAACTGTCAAACAAGGCTTTTGCTTCGTGATGAACCTTGCGGGCGGCGTCCTCTGTTTCAGCAGGCTCTGGAATAGTCATGATGCCGCGCAATTGAAGGCGCGGGAGTTTGGCAACAGCCTGAGCCAAGGCCAAAAGTTCACCTGGGGAAACGCCAGATTTATTGCTTCCGCCATCGACATTGACTTGCAAACAAACTTGCAGAGGCGGCAAATTTGCGGGTCGTTGTGCCGACAAACGTTCGGCAATTTTTAAGCGGTCAATGCTGTGCACCCACGCAAAGTTTTCAGCCACCAGCTTGGTTTTATTGCTTTGAATGGGGCCAATGCAATGCCACTCGAGAGACAAATCTGCCAATGCTGCAATCTTGTCCACGCCCTCTTGAATGTAGTTTTCACCAAACGCCATTTGACCCGCCGCATGCGCTTCTCGCACAGCTTCTGCTGACTTTGTTTTAGAGACCGCCAACAATTTGACGGCATCTGGCGAACGGCCAACCGCCAGACATGCAAGCTCAATTCGCTTGCGAACTTGGACCCAATTGGCTGAAACTGATGTGTTCATAGAACGAGCTTACCAAATTCGCAAATTCGCGTGCGTGAAGGAAATCAATGGACTGGCAAAACATCCTGCGCATGGCGCGAAACATCGGCGCATCGGATGTGCATTTCTCAAGCGGAGAAACACCCTGGCTGCGCATCGATGGTCGGATGGTGCGCCTAAGTACCCTAGAGACCCAAGCTTCAACCCCCGCATGGACTCAGGAAGATTTCGCGCCCATTTTGCGATTGCTGCAAGTTGATCCAGACTCTTTTCATATTGACCTCGGCCTAACTTTGCCGGGCTTGGGCCGCTTTCGGGTCAATGCCTTCCAACAAGCGCGCGGCCCTTCTCTGGCCTTTCGTTTAATTTCAGACAGCATCCCCACCTTGGAAGCCTTGCAGGCCCCTGCTTGTCTCACATCGTGGGCCATGCAACGGGCGGGCCTCATTTTGGTCACCGGACCCACAGGTTGTGGCAAATCAACCCTTTTGGCGGCCCTGTTACAACACATCAACGTCAACCTTGCAGGTCACATTTTGACCTTGGAGGATCCAATTGAATGGCTGCATGAACCCGTGCAATGTTTGATTCAACAACGTGAGTTAGGGCGTGATACACCCGATTTTGAGTCGGGCCTGCGGGCCGCATTGCGCGAAGATCCCGATGTGATTCTGATCGGTGAGCTGCGCGACACCAGCACCATCCGATTGGCCCTCACGGCCGCCGAAACAGGCCATTTGGTCCTTGCAACTTTGCATACAGCCAGCGCCCCGCAAGCCATCGACAGATTGGTCGATGCGTTTCCAGTCAGTGAAAAAGAAGGGGTTCGCAATTTATTTGCCGAAAGTTTGGTGGGCGTGCTGGCACAAACTTTGTGTCCCCAGGCTGGCGACAACGGGCGTGTGGCTGCGCACGAGGTGATGGTCGGGACCAGCGCTGTCCGCAACCTGATTCGAGAGGGCAAAGTACCGCAACTTTATTCGCAACTTCAAACGGGCCAAGCCGTGGGCATGCAAACCCTCGATCAAAGTCTGATGAAGCTCTTTCGGCAAAAAAAAATAAACCAAGCAACGCTGCTGGAACTCAGCAAATACCCACAAAATCTCAATCTGATGGACAATCCTCCACCTGAACCTGTCCCTCTTTCTTAAAACCGCTTAACTGAAACAAAGACATCATGAGCAGCTTGAACGCAAAAACTTACGACTCGGCCCCTTCACAAAACGTCGCCTTTTTGGGCCTTGGCGTCATGGGCTACCCCATGGCTGGACACTTGGCGCGTGCGGGCCACGCGGTCACGGTTTACAACCGCAGCGCAGCCAAGTCGGCGGCCTGGTGCCAAGAGTTTGCCGACACCAAGCAGCCAGCGCATGCCGCCACGCCCCGTGAAGCCGTCAAAAATGCCGACATTATTTTTTGCTGCGTTGGCAACGATGACGATTTGCGCGCTGTGGTTCTGGGTGCCGATGGCGCCTTTGCCGGTATGAAAAAAGGTGCCATCTTGGTTGACCACACCACAGCCTCAGCCAATGTGGCGCGTGAGCTCTATGCTGCCGCCAAAGCGCAAGGCTTGCATTTCATTGACGCGCCTGTTTCTGGCGGTCAAGGTGGTGCACAAAATGGCTTGCTGACGGTCATGTGCGGCGGTGATGCCAACATTTTTGAAATCACCAAACCTGCAGCCATGGCTTTTTCAAGGGCTTACACACTGATGGGCGAATCTGGCGCGGGTCAACTCACCAAAATGGTCAACCAAGTTTGTATCGCTGGCTTGGTGCAGGGCTTGTCTGAAGCCATTGCATTTGGACAGAAAGCAGGCCTTGACATGAATTTGGTGTTGGATGTCATTGGCAAAGGCGCTGCACAAAGCTGGCAAATGGACAACCGCGGCAAAACCATGGTGGCCGACAAATTTGACTTTGGCTTTGCTGTCGATTGGATGCGCAAAGATTTAGGCCTGGTCATGGACGAAGCCAAGCGCAATGGCGCCCGCTTGCCTGTGACCGCCTTGGTCGATCAGTTCTATGCCGACGTTCAGCAAATGGGCGGGAAGCGTTGGGACACTTCCAGCTTGATCAAGCGTTTGGGCTGATCAGATTTTTGGCTGTGCCTGAGGAGACAAGGGCTGAGCGCTGATGCGCTTTAGCTCTTCTTCCGAGATGATTTCAAACACTCGGACTACTTTCACCACACCACTGACACTGCTGCTACGCGCAATTTCGGAGGCGCGCTGCGCTTCGCGGCTTGTCACACGCCCCATCAAGTAAACCACGCCACGTTCGGTAACCACTTTGAAGGCGTTCGATTGCAGGTCCTTGGCATCGACCAGCAGGGCCTTGACTTGGCCAGTGATGATGGCGTCCTTGGAGCGTTGCGTCAGAGAACTGGCTGGCTCAATGGCCAAATCGTTCACAACAGAGCTGACGTTTTCTTGGCTTTTTGCCAATCTTTCGGCGCGCTCTTTGTCGGCCGCTGAACCCACTTCACCGGTCAATAGCACCATGCGGTTGTAACTGGTGACGTTGACGTGCGCGCTGGCACTGAGGTTTTGACGCAAGCCCTGCGCTGTGCGCAATTCAATGCCCTCGTCTTCCAATTGAATACCTGTGGTGCGACGGTCAATGGCCACCAAGCCACTCATGACCGCACTCCCCACCACCAAAGGTGCGCAAGCAGACAAGCTACTGAGAACAGCACCCGCAGCCAGAGTTGAAAGCAGCACGCGTTTGTAATTGGCATTCATTTGAAAAGTCCTTTGAAAATCTGTCGGTATTTTATATCTGGGCCGTTTTGAACTTTGTGATAAACCGCAATCGCCTGGCGGATTTATTCCGACACCGCATCGGGGTCACCCATGAGTTGCGCGTCAACACCATCGCACAGGCAATGCAGCGCAAGTTGTTGCACCTCGCGAATTCTGGCAGCACGGTCGTGAGGGATGCCCACATGCACATCGGTTTCGCGAAGTGCCTTGGCAACCGCGCCGCCCCCTTTGCCTGTCAAGGCGATGACACTCATGTCACGCTCATGGGCCGCATGGAGGGCGCGCAAAAGGCCTTCTTCTTCGCCATTGGCAGTGAGCAACAACAAGACATCACCGGCTTGACCCAATGCACGAACTTGCCTGGCCAAGCTAGCATAAGCGGGGTCACCTAGGCCTTCGTGTCGCAAAGCGATGGCCGCCAACTCGGGTCGCTCGCGCTCGAATCCGCCCACAAACAAGCTGGCGAAATACAGGGCCAAGGCAGCCGAACTGCCTTCACCACAGACCAATACTTTGCCCCCACTGGTGACACATGCCATCAGTGCCTGGACACCGGCGTCCAATGGCTTGGCCAAAGTTTCAGCGGCCTGATATTGCAGGTCGGCACTGTCAATGAAGTGTTGCTGGATGCGCAGGTCTAACATGCACTGAATGATACCCTTAGCCTATGACCTTGGGCCA
>JBIKJX010000165.1:0-4741 GCA_044360785.1 Limnohabitans sp. | reverse complement strand
CACACTGATGTGGGGGTTTGGCTTGGTACTGCTCATTCAATCGGCATTGTCGTTCGCTCGCAGCTGGTGGGTCATGGTGCTTGGTCAAACGCTTGCGGCCCAGTGGTTAGGCAATGTGTTTTCGCATTTGCTCAAACTGCCTACCACTTGGTTTGAACAGCGCCACTTGGGCGATATTTCTTCTCGATTTGGGGCCGTACACGACATCCAAAAGACACTGACACAAACAATGATCGAATCTATCTTAGACGGCTTGATGGCCATTGCCGCATTCATCATGATGTTGATTTATTCGCCCGCTTTGTCTGGCATTGTGGTGCTGGCCACTTTGCTTTATGGCTTGGTTCGCTGGGCCAGCTACGCCAGTTTTAAGCATGCCGCTTCCGATCGTTTAATTTTGAGCAGTCAAGAGCAAAGTTATTTCATTGAGACCATTCGTGCTATTGCGCCTCTTAAATTATTTGGCAGAGAAGGCGAACGCCGCGCTCGCTGGCACAGTCTCATGATTGAGGTCATGAACCGTGATTTTCAAACTTCCAAACTCAACATGGGCTACAACGTTGCTCGCGGCATTATTTTTGGTTTTGAAAATATGTGCGTGTTTTGGCTAGGCGCGCACACCATTCTCAACACCCCTAACACCCAACAAGGTGGCACCATTTTTACTGTAGGTATGCTGCTTGCCTTCATCAGCTACAAAATGCAATTTACAGGTCGTATCAGTGCACTCATCAATCAGGGCATTGAATTCAAAATGCTCAATTTGCATCGGGACAGATTGGCCGACATTGTGCTGACTGTGCCAGAACAAGATACGCCCCAAGGAAATTTGCCAACCCATGATTTGTCGCATTTATCTGCCAGTCTGGAGTTGCGCAATGTCTCTTTCCGTTACAGCGATAACGATCCCTGGATTTTTCAAAACATCGATCTTGTCGTGCCCGCAGGTCAACACCTTGTCATCACCGGTGCCAGCGGCTGTGGTAAGTCCACGCTTTTAAAAATCATGCTGGGTTTGCTCACACCCAGCACGGGTCAGATTCTTTATGGCGGTGTTCAAATTCAACAGTTGGGCTTGTCCAATGTTCGTCGTAAAGTTGGCAGTGTCATGCAAGACGATGTTTTATTGACAGGGAGTATTGCCGACAACATTGCATTCTTTGACGTTCAAGCTCACTTTGAACGAATTGAACAATGTGCTAAGTTGGCTGAAATACACCATGACATCGTTCAAATGTCGATGGGTTATCACACCATGCTGGGCGAGTTAGGAACTGGCTTAAGCGGTGGCCAAAAGCAGCGAATCTTGCTGGCACGCGCCTTGTATGCCACACCCACGGTCTTGGCCCTGGATGAAGCCACCAGTCATCTCGACATGGCCAATGAGATATTGGTCTCGCGTGCACTCCAACATTTAAACCTCACACGAATCGTCATTGCCCATCGACCCGAGACCATCGCCAGCGCGCAACGTCAAATTCATTTGAATACATCTGGCATTCAAGAGATTCGAAGTCCTGCAGTCGCCCTCACAAGCAAATGAATCATGACACGCCCTTCAGTTGCGCGTAACATGCACAGCAACAGATGCACACCGCGTTTGCTTGAATGCCCACTTGCCACATCCACCTCACGCTGGTTATCAAACCAAACAAGAATCCATTGCCGTCCAAGGCGTACCCAACCTTGTGATTCGCTCCTTGCTCAACAAGCAGCAGTTTCATGATCCTGACAACGCCGCTTTAGATCTGGGCATTTCCTCTGCGTTTTGGTCATTGTTTGGATTGCTTTGGCCTTCAGGCTCCCGACTGGCTGAACGCTTGGCCCTTAGACCTGTCAATACCAACGAACGTATTTTGGAATTGGGTTGTGGTTTGGCACTTTCCAGTTTGGTCGGTCACCGACGCGGCGCCAACATCACAGCATCCGATTGCCATCCACTGGCGGGCGCGTTTCTGCGTGAAAACTTGCGTTTGAATCACCTGAGCCCCATGAACTACCAACATGGCCAATGGGGGCAGCACAAACCACAAATTCAAGATCCTGCCGTTGACAGTAAGTTTGATTTGATCATCGGCAGCGACATTCTTTATGAGCGCGATGAACGTGGCGACTTGGCACACTACATCAACGCACACCTAGAAGACCATGCCGAGGTGTGGGTGGTCGATCCCAATCGAGGCAACCGTTCACACTTTCACCGCAACATGTCAGCTCAAGGATTTTTGCTCTCAGAAGAAGCACTTCACATTGCTGCGACTGAAACCGAGGCGGCCTACAAAGGTCGCATGCTCACCTACTCGCGTGATTGAGCGCTCTACTTAAAGTGTCCAGTCGTAATCGATGGTCAATGGTGCGTGATCGCTGAAGCGGGTGGTTTTGTAGATTTCAGCTTTTTTGGCCACAGCCGCCAAGCCTGCGGTGGCCAAGTGATAGTCCAAACGCCAGCCTACATTTTTGGCATAAGCTTGGCCCCGATTGCTCCACCATGTGTAGCACTCGTCTGTGGTGTCAGGATGAAGCTTGCGATAGACATCAACCAAAGGTCCTTCCGTGGTCATGTGCGTCATCCAAGCACGCTCTTCTGGCAAAAATCCGCTGTTTTTCAGATTGCCCTTCCAGTTTTTTAAATCAGCTTGTTGGTGTGCAATGTTCACATCGCTGCACACAATAAATTCTCGCTGAGCACCCAAAGACTTTAAGTGCGGTCCCATGTCATCCAAAAACCGAAATTTGGCCTCTTGCCGCTCTGGGCCCGATGAGCCGCTGGGAAAATAGGTGCTGATGATGGAAAACTTCCGCTTGGGCGTGTCAAAGCGCAATTCCACAAACCGACCCTCGGCATCAAACTCCTCGGAGCCCATGCCCACTAGCACTTCACTGGGCTCTAGCTTGCTGTAGACAGCCACACCCGAGTAACCTTTTTTCTCAGCAAAGTGGAAATGCCCCTTCAGCCCCGCCAAAGTTTCAAATTTACCGGCCACATCGGGTGCTTGTGCTTTAACCTCTTGCACGCAAATACAATCGGGATTGTTTTGAGCAATCCAGGCCTCCACCCCTTTGGTGGCCGCAGAACGAATACCGTTCAAGTTCAAGCTGGTTAATTTAAACAAGGATTTCCCCATGGTGACTGGCCATACACCCCAAACCGACACAGCGGCCTTGGCGCAAGAATTTGTTCAATTTTCCGTTGATGCGGGTGTGCTGAAGTTTGGTGAATTCAAAACCAAAGCAGGCCGCATGAGCCCGTATTTCTTCAATGCAGGCTTGTTTGACGATGGCGCCAAACTCGGAAAACTCGCTCAATTCTATGCAAAAGCATTGATGGCCAGCGGGATCGAATTTGACATGATTTTTGGGCCTGCCTACAAAGGCATTCCATTGGGTGCTGCCGTGTCGATTGAACTGGCCCGTTTGGGCAAAACCGTGCCCTTTGCCTACAACCGCAAAGAAGCCAAAGACCATGGCGAAGGGGGCACACTGGTAGGCGCACCGCTCCAAGGTCGCGTCTTAATTGTTGATGACGTGATGAGTGCGGGTACGGCGGCACGCGAATCGATTGAGCTGATAAAAAAGGCTGGTGCCACAGCACACGCCATTGCCATTGCCCTCGACCGCCAAGAGATGGCCACCGAGGTACAAGCTGACGGCACGGTCAAAGATGTGCCTCACAGCGCCGTGCAATATGTACGCAACACGCTGGGCATGCGTGTCTGCTGCATTGCCCAGCTGTCTGACTTGCTGGCTTACCTGTCGATACAAAGTGGTAACGAAATGGGCCAGCACCTCCCGAAGGTGCAAGCCTATCGCGATCGATACGGCGTCTGATTTAAGCCTGTAACTTCTTCAGTAACAGTTCATTCACCTGGGCTGGATTGGCCTTGCCTTTGCTGGCTTTCATGATGGGTCCCACCAAGCCATTCAAGGCTTTGCTGTTGCCGGCTCTGAACTCTTCGACATTCTTGGGATTGGCAGCCAGCACCTCGTCAATGATGGCTTCCAAAGCACCCGTGTCGTTCATTTGCTTCAAGCCTTTGCCCTCGATGATGGCGTCCACTTCGCCGCCCTCAGTCCACAAGGCATCAAACACTTGCTTGGCAGCGCTGTTGCTGATGGTGCTGTCGGCAATACGGCCAATCATGGCGGCCAATTGAGCCGCACTGACAGGCGCTTGCTCAATGCCCACTTCGCTGGCGTTCAAGCGACGTGACACCTCGCCCATCACCCAGTTGCTGACCAGCTTGGCTTGACCACAAGCCTTAGCGGCAGCTTCGAAATAAGCAGCCATGGCTTTGCTTTGCGTGAGGGTGGTGGCGTCGTATTCAGGCAAACCATAGTCGGCCACAAAACGCGCCGCCATGACGCGGGGCAATTCCGTCATCTCAGATTGCACACGCGCCACCCAATCGCGACCAATGACCAAAGGCGGCAAATCGGGATCTGGGAAATAACGATAATCGGCCGCATCTTCTTTGGTGCGCATGGCGCGTGTTTCGCCCGTATCGGGGTCAAAAAGAACGGTGGCTTGTTGAATTTCTAAACCATCTTCAATTTGTTCAATTTGCCAACGCACTTCAAAGTCGATGGCCTGTTGCATGAACTTGAAGCTGTTCAAGTTTTTAATTTCACGGCGCGTGCCTAGAGGGGCGCCAGGTTTGCGCACGGACACGTTGGCATCGCATCTGAAACTGCCCTCTTGCATGTTGCCATCGCAAATGCCAATCCAAGTCACAATTTTGTG
>JBIKJX010000164.1:0-4764 GCA_044360785.1 Limnohabitans sp. | reverse complement strand
TGCACCAGAAACCAAAACGCGCTTTGGCATGATGATGGCCGAGCCAGTGGTCAGTACACCTGATCAGTTTTCGGCTTTCATGAAACGTGAGTTGGCCAAATACGAACCAGTGGTCAAGGCCAGTGGCGCGCGTGTTGATTGACAGCGCTATCAAGCCCCCCAAGGCACTGAATCCAGTGCCTTTTTTTATTCGCCCAAATAGGCGGCTCTCACCTTCGGGTCATTGAGCAAATCCTGACCTCGACCTGTCATGCTGATCAACCCAGACTCCATGACGTAACCGCGGTTGGCAATGGCCAATGCGCGACTTGCATTTTGCTCCACCAAAAGTACGGTCACACCCTGAGAAAAAACATCTCGAATCACTTCAAATATTTTGTCAACCATGATGGGTGACAAGCCCATCGAAGGTTCGTCCAATAACAAGACTTTGGGTCGACTCATGAGCGCACGGCCCATGGCCAGCATCTGTTGTTCTCCACCTGACATGGTGCCTGCCAGCTGGTCTTTGCGTTCGCGCAAACGCGGAAATGTTTCAAAAACCTTTTCCATGTCTTCTTGAATGGCCGCCTTGTCATTTCGGATGTAAGCACCCATGAGCAAGTTTTCAATGATGGTCATGCGCGTGAAGACACCACGGCCCTCTGGCACCATGGCCAAGCCTTGTTTCACCAAATCCCAAGGGCCTTGGCCCACAATACTCTGACCCAAGTATTCAATGTCGCCTGCATGCAGTGGCAATGAACCTGTGATGGCTTTCATGGTGCTTGTTTTCCCCGCACCGTTCGATCCAATCAAGGAAACCAATTCGCCTTCATGCACTTCAAAGTCAACGCCTTTGACAGCCTGAATACCGCCGTAGGCCACTTGAAGGCCTTTGACTTTCAACAATGTGGCCGTCATCTCAATGTCCTCCGGTGCCTAAATAGGCTTCGATCACTTTTTCATTTTTCTGAACGTCAGCAGGTGTGCCTTCCGCAATTTGTTTGCCGTAGTCCAGCACAGTCACGCGGTCGCACAAGCCCATGACCAACTTCACATCGTGTTCAATCAACAAGATGGTGCGATTGTCTTTGCGAATCTGATCGATGAGGGCGCGCAATTGGACTTTTTCGGTGGCGTTCATGCCAGCGGCTGGCTCGTCCAAAGCAATGAGTTGAGGGTCGGTGGCCAAGGCCCGCGCAATTTCTAAGCGGCGTTGATCGCCGTACGACAAGGTGCGTGCTCGGTAATCTGCATATTGGCCAATGCCAACATAGTCGAGCAATTCTTGCGCGCGTTTGGCAATTTCAGCTTCCTCTTGCTTGAACTTGGCCGTTCTAAAAATAGCCCCCAACAGACCCGACGAAGTGCGCACATGACGTCCCACCATGACATTTTCTAAAGCCGTCATTTCTGCAAACAAACGAATATTTTGAAATGTGCGTGCAATGCCTGCTTGCGCCACTTCATGTACAGCCGAGGGTTGATAAGGCTTGCCAGCCAATTCAAAGCTGCCGCTGTCAGGTGTGTAGAGGCCGGTAATGACGTTGAAAAAAGTTGTCTTTCCTGCGCCGTTGGGTCCAATGAGCCCGTACACCTGACCGCGCTCAATCGTCATGCCAACCTCAGACAAAGCTTGCAGACCGCCAAAACGCTTGGAAATGCCAGCGACTTTTAAAACAGTGTTGGAGGCGTTTTGAGAGGCATTCATATTAGGCCCCTCCTTTCACTTGCAGTGATTTGCCATGCTCGCTGGAAGGCCACAAACCTTTTGGTTTCATGAGCATGATCACAATCATGGCCAAAGCAATGAGTAACTGTCTCAAAATGGCTGCGTCCAATCGGCCATCGGTCATGGATTGCAATGGCCCAGCCACATAACGCAACACTTCAGGCAAAGCCGACAACAATATGGCGCCCAGCACAACACCTGGCAGATGCCCTAAACCTCCCAAAACCACCATGGCCACGATCATGACGGACTCCATGAGGCTGAAAGATTCTGGCGAAATAAATCCTTGAAACCCTGCAAACATAGCGCCCGAAATACCACCAAAAGTAGCGCCCATGCCAAAGGCCATGAGCTTCAAGTTGCGTGTGTTCAAGCCCATGGCTTTGGCAGCTATTTCATCTTCTCGAATCGCCATCCATGCACGGCCAATGCGTGAGACTTCCAAGCGATAAGAAATAAGCAAAGTCATCAGCACCAGCGCTAAAAACAAGTAGTAATACAAACTCACTGAAGCCAACTCAAGGCCAAACAAATCTATTTTTTTACCCAAATTGATACCAAAGAAATGGATGGGATCGATTTGATTCAAACCTTTGGGTCCGTTGGTGATGTTGACGGGTTGATCGAGGTTGTTCAAAAAAACACGAATGATTTCGCCAAAACCCAAGGTGACAATGGCCAGATAATCCCCTCTGAGTTTTAAAGTAGGCGCTCCCAACAACATGCCAAACAAGCCCGCCAAAGCGGCCGCCAAAGGCACAATGACCCACAGCGGCATGTGCAGCCCTCCTGGAAACATGGCGGCAATGGCTGGGAAAGTTTCAAACAAATGGGGCGACGCCAACAAACCATACATGTAGGCACCCACCGCAAAGAAAGCCACATAACCCAGGTCTAACAAGCCTGCGTAACCCACCACAATGTTGAGGCCTACGGCAAGAAGGATGTACAACAAGGCCATGTCGGCAATTCGCACCCAGGCGTTGCCAAACTGCTGCAAGATCAAGGGTAAGACCAGCAGCAGGACACCTAAAGCAATGTTTGTTTGGTTCTTTGAGAGGTTCATGAAATTTCTCACTCTTTGCTTAAGCGCGATCGGCGACGCGCTCACCCATCAAGCCAGAAGGCCTCAAGGTCAAAACAAAAATCAAAACAATAAAGGCAAAAATATCCGCATAGTGACTGCCCAGCACACCGCCCGTGAGCGCACCGATGTAGCCCGATCCAATCGATTCAATCAGGCCTAAAAGCAAGCCACCCACCACAGCGCCTGTGAGATTGCCAATGCCACCAAACACAGCCGCCGTGAAGGCTTTGAGGCCTGGCAAAAATCCCATGCTGTGATGCACGGTGCCGTAATTGGAGGCAAACATGACGCCTGCAATGGCGGCCAAAACAGCACCAATTACAAAGGTTGCAGAAATAACGAAGTCTGGCTTGACGCCCATCAATGCAGCCACTTTTGGATTCTCGGAAGTGGCTCGCATAGCTCGCCCCAATTTGGTGGCATTCACGATCCACATCAAAACAGCAAGAGAGATGGCAGTCACAGCCAAAATCATAATTTGGGTTGAAGAAATAACGGCACCGCCCACATTGAATGGCGTAGTAGGCAATAAAGTGGGGTAAGGTTTGTAATTGGGTTTCCAGATGATCATGGCCAATGTTTGCAGCAAGATGCTCATGCCAATGGCCGTGATGAGCGGCGCAAGTTTGGGACTGTTTCGCAACGGGCGGTAAGCAATTTTTTCAATGGTGAAATTTAAACAAGCTGCGACCACACTGGCGATCAACAGAGCGATCAATAAAATCACCCAGCCTGGCGTGCCAGTCATTGACTCCTGCATCAGGCCGATCACAGACCAACTGGTGAGTGCCGCCACCATCAGAACTTCACCATGCGCAAAGTTAATCAAATTGATGATGCCGTAGACCATGGTGTAGCCCAAAGCAATGAGCGCGTACATGCTACCTAAAACCAAGCCATTGATGACTTGCTGAATGAAAACATCCATGTGACTGATTCCTAGTTTTTGATTGACTTGGCTTGATTCAATGAATTCAAGGTGGCCATTTTTTCTGCAATTTTCAACTCAAGACCTCTGTTCACGGGCCTGTAAAAACCCGGTGCCGGCATGCCATCTGGCAGGTAGTTTTCGCCCGCAGCAAACCCATCTTCTTCGTCATGCGCGTATCGATAACCCTTGCCATAGTCCAAGTTCTTCATCAGCTGTGTCGGCGCATTTCGCAAATGCATAGGAACAGGCCGCGTGCCATCTTTCTTGACCCAAGACTTGGCTTCATTGAAAGCTTTATAAACTGCATTTGATTTGGCTGCCACAGCCAAATAAATGACACATTCCGCCAAGGCCAATTCGCCTTCTGGACTGCCTAAGCGTTCATAGACTTCTGCGGCATCCAGCGCCAATCGCAGCGCCCTGGGATCGGCCAGCCCAATGTCTTCTGCAGCCATGCGAATTAAACGCCGCGCCATGTAACGCGGATCGGCACCGCCATCGAGCATGCGAGTGAACCAATACAAAGCGGCATCGGGGTCGGAGCCCCTGACCGACTTGTGCAAGGCGCTGATGGTGTCATAAAACTGCTCACCGCCTTTGTCATAACGGCGCATTCGCTCACCCAAAACTTTGAGAAGCCATGCGTCAGAAATTTGATCCAACTTTTCTCGCTGCGCAGCCACCGCCAATGTTTCAAGGGTATTGAGCAAGCGGCGTGCGTCACCATCTGCATAGGCAATCAATCGATCCGAAGCCTCTGCTTCAAGTGGCGCGATGGCACCGATGGCCAAAGCTCTTTGAATGATTTGTTGAAGATCCTCTTGGCCCAAGGCTTGCAACACATAAACGGCTGCGCGCGACAACAACGCAGAGTTCACTTCAAAGGAAGGGTTCTCAGTGGTTGCACCAATAAAGGTAAACAAACCGCTCTCCACATGCGGTAAGAAAGCATCCTGTTGGCTTTTGTTAAATCTGTGCACCTCATCGACAAAGACAATGGTGCGTTGCGGCTGCAGGCCTTGCAAGGCTGTC